>NZ_PTRD01000075.1:0-608 GCF_002965005.1 Escherichia sp. MOD1-EC7011 | reverse complement strand
CTTTAATAACTATTTTAATGAGGGAAGGGATTACTAACGTTTAAAGATTTATATCTACAATATCACCATTTAACATTATCTGCTTTATTGTATTAGCTGTTAACAATTAACCTTGCCTTTTTGTTCTTGGCCTGTTCGCTTTGATATAGAAAATAAGCATACTACCGTCCATACCGTGATCTGCATACGGCCATAACAGATATGAAACAAAGTAAATTATAATTTACACGAGAGTATCAAAGTCGAATTGAGAATTGTATTTATCTGTTATTTATTTATCGCATAGTATTAATATGTGATGATTTATTAAAATTGGCTATCTGAACAGAGGTGATGGTCTCACCTCAGACAACACAGGTGCACTAATGAAAAGCAAAAATTTAGCTCTGAATTCAAACGTGATTCTGCTCAACTAATTGTTGACCAGAACTACATAGTGGCATTTTCCAAAACTTTTTCTTGAAACGGGCAGCTGATTGCCAGCGATGCACAAGCTCGGTTCGCTTGACTGAGGCCTGCCAGGAGACAAACACAGGCTACGATTTGACCTCATAGCTCTGATGTACATGCTCCCTCCCCATTACCCGACAGGCACTATCAATCGTTTT
>NZ_PTRD01000074.1:0-10411 GCF_002965005.1 Escherichia sp. MOD1-EC7011 | reverse complement strand
AATCAGAACGATTGTTCTGGAAAAACTCTAAAGCTGTGGCCAGTTTTTGTTGACCACTACAGTAGTTATTCGTGTATTGGGTAATGGCATTTCCCGTGATTGTTATGTTTCGTGTCTTTTGGGATTGAGAGAAACCTTGCGGTTACAGGCTTCGTTGGGGGTTTCAGTGATTCTGGTGTGCTTCGCTATTTGGGGAATGGCGTATCGTGGGTATCGCGCGTATGAATGTTTTCGGATTGCCTGTGAAAGTTAGGTTGGTTGTCCGGTAGCCTGGGGAGAAGAGGTGGGTCTTTTCGGTAGCCTGCCATAAAGAGGTTGGTTGTTTTTGGGAATGGCATTTGTGTTATTTAGTTGTTTTGTTATGCCTGAAAATAAGTTGTTTATATGGTTGTGTAACGCAACGGGAGCGATTTTGAGCGTGTGTTTTTGTTGGTAGTGTGTTGGGTCGTCTGTGGTGAAAATTGGACGCTGTGGCGCTGTCTGCTGCGTAGAGTTACGGGTATAAGAAGTGATGTGCGAAAACGTCAATTTTTTAGACCAAATCGGGTGAAAGCGTTGACGTTTCGTTGATCTGTTATTTAGTTGTTTTCTTATTTGTATAAACAACCATAACCTATTGATATTTAAGGTTATGATTGCAGGTATGGAAGGGGAGTAGTGGCGATCAACGGATTCTTATAGAAAAGAATCAAATTGTGACCGCCATTATCAATGTTTTACATAGTTTTGTTTAGCAGAGAGAGAATTTCATCACTAATTTCACTCGCCTGTTTGATAGCCAATGCAGTTACCTCTTCTATGGTTGGTGACTGTTGATGCTCATGTTTGGTTTCAGTTATGACAATGTGTTCTTCACCTGAATTTGCGCATAGTGCCGCATTGACGATAAGGTTTGAGTAAGAATTTAGCAGAGCACTGTTGATGAACGCTTTCACGGTATTACTGTCTGCACCAAATACATCTTTTCTGACCGCTTCAGCCTCACAGCGAACCCCTGCAGCAACATCGTGAAGAACATGTATGGCCTTGGAGCTTGTTTGTTCACAGTACTCAATCATTATTGTCGAATTGTTCTGTTCAACAAACGATCTGATGCCTGACGATTCACCCATAGCATCGAAGGCAGCGTGACCCGCACTGGTAGAGATATCTTCATAGAGTTCTTCATCGCTATCTTTTTCTTCAGGTGTCGAGGTGTCTTCATCGTCGTAATAGATATTGCCTTTAATCAGTGTTTTGGACACTTGATATAAACAATAAGAAACGAGATTTAAGCATTGGATTTTAGCTGTATTGTCCTTTGTCGCCTCGCTCTTCAGTTCTTTCGCTTCTTCAGTAAGGCTGTTGATAAGACTTTGTATTTTTTCCAACGCGTTAGGCGCACACTCCGCGTTGTCCATAAAGAATTTATAACCAGTCCCAGGGATTTCTAAACTTTTCAACTTTTTCATTTCTTTGATAATCCTAAAAACAAACTACCAATGCTTTAATATCTGTTACCAGTTCCAGCACTCAAGCCCTTCAACGACTGGTGCTCCACAATCAAAATGTACAGAGTCAAAGCCTACATCAAGTACTTTCTGAATGTTAGCAATCGCGCCTTCGGATATACCATATCGACGCAAGTCGTCTTTCCAGACATCGTCCTGTAACCCGGCGTGAACAATACAACCGCCATCAATTTGTGAAACCCAATCCAGCTCATTGCTTGCGATCATGAATCGGCGAGCATCTTCCTCTGATGTATGAGATGAACTGATCAATGCCACCTGGTAGGCTTGGGTAATGTTCAACATTTCAACTACTCCAAAACAAGTTGTTTTCTTATGTGGCTTATTATCTCAATCAACAAAAGGTAGAAAACAAATTGTTTTAGGGCTTGTGTAAATCAGGAGGGATTGTGTCTATATGAAAATGCCCGGCGTGTTGCCGGGCATTGCGAAGAGAGGTTGTTTAATTACTTAACCTGGTGGCCAGGTTTAGCACCAGCATCCGGGCTTAACAGGAAGATATCTTTCCCGCCGGGGCCAGCAGCCATCACCATGCCTTCAGAGATACCGAAGCGCATTTTACGCGGAGCCAGGTTAGCCACCATAATGGTGTGACGACCAATCAGTGCCTGTGGATCTGGATAAGCGGAACGGATGCCTGAGAAGACATTACGCTTTTCACCACCGAGATCCAGCGTCAGGCGAAGCAGTTTGTCAGAACCTTCGACAAACTCCGCGTTTTCAATCAGCGCCACACGCAGGTCAACTTTGGCGAAGTCGTCAAAGGTGATGGTTTCCTGAATCGGGTCGTCAGCCAGTGGGCCAGTTACCGGTGCAGCTGTGGCTTTCACTTCTTCTTTGGATGCTTCCACCAGTGCTTCCACCTGTTTCATATCGATACGGTTATACAGTGCCTTGAACGGATTCACTTTATGGCCCAGAAGCGGTTGCTGGATACCATCCCAGGTCAGTTCTGTATTCAGGAATGCTTCTGCACGTTCAGTCAGTTTCGGCAGTACCGGTTTCAGGTACGTCATCAGCACGCGGAACAGGTTAATGCCCATAGAGCAAATCGCCTGCAGATCGGCATCGCGTCCTTCCTGCTTCGCCACCACCCACGGAGCCTGTTCATCGACATAGCGGTTAGCCAGGTCAGCCAGTGCCATGATTTCACGGATAGCTTTACCAAATTCGCGGCTTTCCCATGCTTCGCCAATCACTTCAGCGGCATCAGTAAAGGTTTTGTACAGTTGCGGGTCAGCCAGTTCGCCTGCCAGCACACCGTCAAAACGCTTATTGATAAAGCCCGCGTTACGGGACGCCAGATTCACCACTTTGTTCACGATATCGGCATTCACGCGCTGAACGAAATCCTCCAGGTTGAGATCGATATCATCAATGCGCGAAGAGAGTTTCGCAGTGTAGTAGTAACGCAGGCTGTCGGCGTCAAAATGATTCAGCCAGGTGCTGGCTTTAATAAAGGTGCCGCGAGACTTGGACATCTTCGCGCCGTTCACCGTCACATAGCCGTGAACAAACAGGTTGGTCGGCTTGCGGAAGTTGCTGCCTTCCAGCATGGCAGGCCAGAACAGGCTGTGGAAGTAAACGATATCTTTGCCGATGAAGTGGTACAGCTCGGCGGTGGAGTCTTTCTTCCAGTATTCGTCGAAGCTGGTAGTGTCGCCGCGTTTGTCGCACAGATTCTTGAAAGAACCCATGTAGCCAATCGGTGCGTCCAGCCAGACGTAGAAATATTTGCCCGGCGCGTTCGGAATTTCAAAACCGAAGTAAGGTGCGTCACGGGAGATATCCCACTGTTGCAGGCCAGATTCAAACCACTCCTGCATTTTATTTGCCACCTGCTCCTGCAACGCACCGCTGCGGGTCCATGCCTGCAACATTTCGCTGAAAGAGGGCAGATCAAAGAAGAAGTGTTCGGAATCACGCATTACCGGCGTAGCACCAGAAACTACCGATTTCGGCTCGATCAGTTCAGTAGGGCTGTATGTCGCGCCGCAGACTTCACAGTTATCGCCGTATTGATCTGGCGCTTTACATTTCGGGCAGGTGCCTTTTACAAAACGATCCGGCAGGAACATGCCTTTTTCCGGGTCGTACAACTGAGAGATAGTGCGGTTTTTAATAAAACCGTTCTCTTTCAGGCGAGTATAGATAAGCTCAGACAACTGACGGTTCTCTTCGCTGTGCGTCGAGTGATAGTTGTCATAGCTGATGTTAAAGCCTGCGAAATCAGTCTGGTGTTCCTGACTCATTTCGCCAATCATCTGCTCCGGTGTGATACCAAGCTGCTGTGCTTTCAGCATGATCGGCGTACCGTGGGCATCATCGGCACAGATGAAATTAACCTCGTGGCCGCGCATTCGCTGGTAACGAACCCAGACATCAGCCTGGATGTGCTCCAGCATATGGCCGAGGTGGATTGAGCCGTTAGCGTACGGCAGCGCGCACGTCACCAGAATTTTCTTCGCGACTTGGGTCATAGTAGGCATTACTTCTTTGTAGTGAAAAGGGGCTTGATAGTAACAAAATGGCCTTATGTCTGCCATGTGATAACAGCATTTCTCATAAATGATTAAATGTCGTAGCTGGAGTACACTACAAGGCGACAATTGCGCAAATTAAAATAAAGGAGACGGGATGAGCGAGTCCAAATCGCCGGATGCCCTGAGAGCAATGGTAGCCGGTACGCTGGCTAATTTTCAGCACCCAACCCTGAAACACAACCTGACTACGCTTAAAGCGTTACACCATGTTGCGTTGATGGATGACACACTGCATGTCGAACTAATCATGCCTTTCGTGTGGAATAAGCCTTTTGAAGACCTGAAAGAGCAATGTAGTGGTGATCTGCTCCGTATCACTGGCGCAAAGGCTATTGACTGGAAGCTGTCGTACAACATTGCCACGCTTAAGCGCGTCAAAAACCAACCAGGCATTAATGGCGTTAAGAACATTATCGCCGTCAGCTCAGGCAAGGGCGGCGTGGGTAAATCCTCCACGGCGGTAAACCTGGCACTGGCGTTGGCTGCTGAAGGTGCGAAAGTTGGTATTTTGGATGCCGATATCTATGGTCCATCAATTCCAACCATGCTGGGCGCGGAAAACCAACGTCCAACCTCACCGGACGGTACTCACATGGCACCTATCATGTCTCATGGCCTGGCAACCAACTCTATTGGTTATCTGGTCACCGACGACAATGCAATGGTGTGGCGTGGACCGATGGCCAGCAAGGCGCTGATGCAGATGTTGCAGGAAACTCTATGGCCTGATCTGGACTATCTCGTTCTCGATATGCCGCCGGGCACTGGTGATATTCAGTTGACGCTGGCGCAGAACATTCCTGTAACTGGTGCGGTTGTGGTAACTACGCCGCAAGACATCGCGCTGATCGATGCGAAGAAAGGCATTGTGATGTTCGAAAAAGTCGAAGTGCCGGTACTGGGTATCGTCGAAAACATGAGTGTGCATATTTGCAGTAACTGCGGTCATCACGAGCCAATTTTTGGCACCGGTGGCGCACAGAAACTGGCCGAGAAATACAACACGCAGTTGTTAGGCCAAATGCCACTTCATATCTCTCTTCGTGAAGATCTGGATAACGGAACACCAACCGTTATTAGTCGTCCAGATAGCGAATTTACGGCTATTTATCGTGACCTCGCAGATCGCGTTGCTGCCCAAATGTATTGGCAAGGCGAAGTAATACCTGGAGAGATCGCATTCCGCGCAGTGTGATAAAAAGGCGGTGCATTGCACCGCCTAATCAGTTCTCCTACATCACGGGACAATCATCAAACTCGCCACTTCTTGCGTCGTTGATAATATGAGTGTTCACACCAAACACGGCATTGCTGCCTGTACGTGGATATATCCAGTACCTTTTTACAAGATATTCTCGTATAGTAATGGCTATCAGCAGCCCACATGAAGTAAATCACTGATGGATGTCTAAGTGATCTTGCTGAAAATTACCGCAGGTTATTCATTCTCCACCATTTCCCGATGCTGTCATACACCACACTCATCTGTTTTTAATCGACTGTAACCATCTGAAACATAGATAAGAGAATCAAAAATTAAAGTTTTACATAACACCACCACATGCGACACATGTTCATCACATTTAAGATACTTCTCTATGCTAAATAAAAAGGAAAGCTCAATAAAATAATGGCGTTGAGTATGTCAACGCCATTATCGTTTAAAATTGAGTCAATCTAAGCAAAAAAAATTATTCCACTTCCTTATCATTATTCGCCGCTACAGCGGTAATGGTTACTGTTACAGGCGTCATTTCATACCCCCCATAAGTCAGAGAATTAAACGTAAATGTATACATACCTGGTTTATTGGTGCTAAATTTACGCGTTATTTTTCCAGATACAAAATGATCGGCCTTCGACGGCAGGAATTGATAGTCCGCTTCTGTCACGTCTTTCGGAGCCTGAATGTCAACGTTCATAGTCCCCCCAACGGGATTCGCTCCCTCCATTAGAGTAACCGTCAGTGTTGCTGTAGCTTTGCCGTCTGCAACCAGTGTATTTGTATCAGATGATGCAGCAAGCTTCGCGTTTTTATCATCCGCTACAAATTTAGATGTAGCAGTTTTCGTCGATACCTGATCGTTGGTCCGATTAACGGTTGCTGTTAATACATATGTATTGGCTTTCGTTGTAGTAGCAGTGAAAACAGCTATCCCCTGCTCATCGGTTGTTACCTCCCCATTCGGAGACAGGTTTAACCCCTCTGGACTTGCACTCAAGGTTACCTCACTCCCTCTCAGGAGGTTGTTATTGGCGTCAACAACCTTGATTCTGTAAGTTTGTTTAGCCTTCCCGTCTGCTAAAGCATAGTTATTTGCTACCGCAATGTCGGCAATGGTTGCTGTAGCTTTATCAGCCACAAACTCGATACTCTGCGTCGCCGAAGGCTGATTATCTCTTGCTGTAGCTGTGATTTCGTACGTTCCGGCAATCACGGAAACCACCTGCAGTTCAGCTTCCCCACGATCATTGGTTTTAATCCAGACATTATCACCAGTAATCGGTTTAACCCCTCTGGGTAAATTAAAGGTAACCAATGTTCCAGGAACCAAGTTGCCGTTTTGATCCTTAACAATCGCCGTCAACGTAAAGGCATCTGCTCCATTTGCCGCTTTAGGATTGTTGGTATCAACCTGTAGACTTGCATGTCCGGTCTCTGCATCCGCATTGAATTTCACTGTCACTGACTTCTGATTGCCATTTACAGAAAACGTAATATTGCGCTCTCCGGCAACAGTTGACATCAGCTCTATATCAGCTTTACCCGCCGCATTGGTTGTTACAGTATTGCCCGTCTTGCTGGTTACACCTTCAGGCAAAGTCAGCGTAACATTTTGCCCCTGTAACGGGTTGCCATAGGAGTCCACAACGGTCAGTGTTACCTTGTTAGCTGACTGTCCATTCGCCAGTTGGTTATCCACCTCGACTGAAATGTCGTTGATATTTGCTTCGGTGGTATTACCCACAACCTCCAGCAGTAAAGGTTTTGAAGCAGCATCTCTGCCGTCTACCCTTGGCCAGATGACTAACTGCCCCGCAGCAGAACCTAAAGTTAATGTAGTAACATAGGTGCCATCGCTCTGCTCTTTCCATTCGCCTACCGAAGGTTTTTCTGTTCCAGCATTGGCTACACCACTAAATTCTGGTGTCTCAGGTTTCAGGCCACTAATAGGATTACCCTTCGCATCCTTCGCCGTATATGTCAGTTTGGTCGTTGTTTTGACTATTGGCGTTCCATTATCCGCAACAAGCGTGGAATTAGTTAATGATATATCCCGGGCGATAACGGTCAAAATCGCTGCTTCTGAGGCGGCGGGCTGACCATTTATAAGCGGCATAATGCTAATCTCACCCGTTTTTACACCAGCGGTAAGCGTAGCAATATAGGTGCCGCCGTTTTCCTCAGCCCAATTTGAAATGTTCGCCCCTTCAGCTGCGGCCCCCGTCAGAGTTGCCGATAGAGAAAGACCGCTGATTGCATTACCATGTGCATCTTTTGCTACCAGCGTCACTATCGTGCTGTCTCCTGCTTTCACTTTATCTGAAGCAACAGAAACCTTCGACTGACCTGAAGATAAAGCGTCAGCCACAACGATAACTTTAGCTGCATTAGCCGCCGCATCCTGTCCATTGAGTTTCGGCATAACAACTAATTCGCCCACCGTAGTACCCAGAGAAATCTGCGCGGTCCATGTTCCATCACCATTATCCGTCCAGCCTGAGACTGAAGAACCCGCAGCGGCTGCACCTGATAATGACGGCGCTTCTGGGGTGATGCCTGTTACTGGGTTGTTATAAGCATCTTTTGCTGACCAGATTGCCGTAAGCGTACCACCAACCACCGGTTTATCAGGATTCAGAGTGATGGACGAATGTGCTGCATCAAGCGGCCCGGCAACAAACTTCAGCGTTTGTTGCAATGTGCCCAACTGATACTGATCACTAAAGGCACGCACAACAATGTTTCCGGCACGGGTCGAAGAAACCGTGGCGCTATAGACCCCCGGCTTTATCTCCGAAATGCTGCCAATGGTAACACCGCTGTTGTCCTGTGGAACAAAGCGCAAACGGCTGGCTTCTCCCTCCACCGGGTTGCCATCGGTATCCACCGCAGTAAGCGTCAACGTGTAAGATTTCTGACCATCGGCAATCACATCACCTGACGTCTCATTCACACTCAGAGTCGATTTTGTCACATCCATCATAGTGGTACGCAGTTCAGCCGTGACGGTTTTGCTCATGCCATCAACGCTCACAGTAATGGTTGCTTCACCTGATTGCGTACCGGTGGTGAAGACAGACTTGTACACTCCGGCTTCTGTTTCGGTGATCTCACCCAGTGTTGGCTGTGCCTGTGATTTAGCGGACTTAAAGGCCCGCGTTACGATGTTTCCGGCAGGTTTAAACGTCAGTTCAGTTTTGATCTGATCTTTCATTCCCGTGATTGGCTGTCCCTCGGCGTCTCGCAGAGACAGAACCAGCGGCTTTTGCGCACTCCCGTTAGCAAGCATTTGGATACGGCTCTGGCCATCAAGCGTTAACGTAGTACGATCGGCGCTCATACCTGCTCCGGTAATGACCACCGCAGTCTGCACACGTTTCGAGGCATTGCCTTTGTTATCGTATGCAACCGCAGAGATCGCGTAATAATTGTCTTTGCCTGCACGATAAGCCGGGAGCGTTACTTGCCACTGGTTACCCTGACCGGTAATTTTACCGCCTGCGGCCAGCAAAGACGGTGCTTCCCATTGCACATTTTTCAGGCCGTGAGTTGCTTTGCTGACCACGAGGCCAAGAGACACCGTCTGCCCGCCCTTACCTTCAATACGGTCTGGCAAGGCAATACGGATCACCTCAGCTTTGCGATACTCAAGAACTATATTGTTATTACGTTCAACCAGATCATATCGGCTGCCTGCCAGTACCCGACGCTCGCGAATGCTGTCTGTATCGAGTTGTTTCTCCAGAGGCTCGCCAATCCGGTAGTTAACTTCCAGGCCAAAGCGAGTGTCATTCTGACCGCTCTTGCCCTGTTTGTGCTCTGCACTCAGTGTCAGAAGAGGCACTGGCGTGTAATTCACTTCAGCGGTAATCGCATGTGGATCTTTCTGGCGTTTATCTTTACCAAACAGCCCGACTTCATCGCCATAATACTGTTCATACATCAGGCTTGCGCCAAGCTGCGGCCAGGCAGGTAAATAACCCTCAGCACGAATATCCCAGCCATTCGCCGGGCGTTCCTGATAATCCTCAACATCCGGTGATTTTTTCCAGCCAGAAGCCCGGATATAACCATTGGCGCTCAGCTTAAGATAATCACGCCAGTATTCCGTACCAATACCAATGCGGGTATGACTACGAGATAAATCATGGTCAATGAAGGTATTCACCCCCGCCATCCAGTCATTACCTGAAAAATGACGCCAGCCAAAACCAATATTTGACTGAGTGCGATCGTCAGTGCGATGTATTGCCCCCTGAGTGAACAGCATATTTGTCGGCGTGTCATATATCGGATAAAGCATTTCCAGCGAAGAATCCTTCAGCGAGAAATCTTTATCGGCATTCAGTTTGACGCGCGCGGTGCCATATTTCCCGAGCCACTCCTGGATTTCCTGGGTGGCCTTAGCCGTAGCCATTCCGGTAACAAAGTTGCGAGTCGTATCGCTATCCGGCTGACTGCTTAAAAATTTACCGGCATTCGCGGCAACCGACGCGATATTTTTTTCTGTATTATTGTCAGTAGCAACCGCAGTATTTTCCGTACTTAGACGTGGCAAAGCCGCATTATGCGCTTGAGCTGTCATTGACGGTGTAAAAGTGACAGCTAATGGGAAAAGAACCTGAACAGAGATGTTTGCCCATGCCACACATCTAGCCAAGGCGGAATAGCGGAAACGTTGTTGTTTATAGGTTTTATTTAAACGTAACATTGACATAATTTCTTAATGAACGAGTTAACGAACATTTGCAACTGCGAGTAAAAGCATTTGCTTCCAGAAATATTTAGATTGGAGTGTCTATGCCCCCAACAGGGCCGCGAATGCTATCACAAACGAAAAAGTGCAACAACACATGAATTAACTGAGATTTAATGATTGTTAGGCATCTATAACCAAAATGTTGCAACAACTTAAAATCAATGTTACTTGATAATGTATCCCAAATAACAGGAGGAGCTATTTCAGTACATGAGAGGATGATTATTCTAACAACATGGGAAGTAAAACATTTTTATTATTACATGATCCATAAATTAGAAATAAATGACCTAAGTCGTGAATAAGGCCTTTTAAGAAATAAAGCCAGCTCTATATCCAAAAAATAACTTTGAGATAATGAACACTATATCAC
>NZ_PTRD01000073.1:0-1254 GCF_002965005.1 Escherichia sp. MOD1-EC7011 | reverse complement strand
AATAACATCATCACCGATAGTTACTTTTTTATAACCAGGAGCGAAACCAGTAATCATTTCCAGCGAATCGTTAAATGGTATCCACACATCAGGCAGTGGCTGCAATACTTGTTTATACGGCTCCGCAGCCTGGCTTGCATACTCTCTGGCTGCATCCTCACTTGCTTTAGCTGCTGTCTGGCTTGCTGCCGATGCTTGCGCCGAGTTAGCCGCCGCAGTCTCGCTCGCCTTTGCGTTGGTTTCACTGGTTTTTGCAGCTTTTTGACTGTTTGCTGATGCAGTGGCAGAAGCAGCCGCCGCACTTGCAGAACCAGCTGCGGCACTCTCGCTTTCAGCTGCTGCATCCTGACTGCTTTTCGCCGCAGTTTCGCTGGCTTTGGCATTCGTTTCGCTGGTCTTCGCTGCCGTCTGGCTGGACTTTGCGTTAGTTTCGCTCGTCTTCGCAGCTTTCTGGCTGTTAGCCGCAGCAGTTGCTGATCCAGCAGCTGAAGTCGCAGAACCGGCTGCCGCGCTCTCGCTTTCGGCTGCTGCATCCTGACTGCTTTTCGCCGCAGTTTCACTGGCTTTGGCATTCGTTTCGCTGGTTTTCGCTGCCGTCTGACTGGACTTTGCGTTAGTTTCGCTCGTCTTTGCGGCTGTCTCGCTGTTTTTCGCGTTGGTTTCTGATTTTTTGGCTGCTGTCGCGGAGTTTGCCGATGCAGTCTGTGAGGTCGCTGCCGCCTGTGCACTATTAGCTGCATTCGTTTCTGAGGTTTTCGCCGCGTTCTTCGATGATGCCGCTGCAGTTTCGGATTTCTTTGCCGCCGCTGCGCTCTGAGAGGCGGCTTCGGCGTTGCGTGCCGCTTCTTCCACCATTGCCTCAAAACGACGCAATGCCTCCGGCATGACATCATCTTCCGTCATGGCACCGAGAAAATCATTCAGCGTACCAGGTCTGGAACCTTCATAGACGGTAATGATCCCGGCATGTGAAGGCGGAAAACCTTCAACCAGCAGGGCGACGCTGTACTGGCCATACTCGACATCCATGCTGTAACGCCCGGCTTCATCCGGATTTTCAGAGGCTACCGTGTTCACCAGTACCGTGGTGCTGTTACGCTTTGCCTTCAGTTGAATAGTGCAGTTCTGTATTGGTTTTCCCGCACCATCTTTCAGCACACCTGAAATCTGTACTGCCATACTCACTCCACAAATAAAAAAGGCGCCATTTCTGGCGCCCGTATCTGGGTTATAAAATTCAGCTAATCGTGATGC
>NZ_PTRD01000072.1:0-538 GCF_002965005.1 Escherichia sp. MOD1-EC7011 | reverse complement strand
CTGGAAATGATTACTGGTTTCGCTCCTGGTTATAAAAAAGTAACTATCGGTGATGATGTTATTACTTTTCCATCAGAGAAGGTTGTATCTTTCACTCGCTCCACTTCTGCAACGTATATAAACAAATCAGGTTCATTTGCTTTTGCAGAAATTAACGAGCCGCGCTTTGAAAAGGAAGGTTTATTAATTGAAGGTCAGAGGACAAATACATTTACTAATAGTAACAATCCTTCATTATGGAATTATGACGGCAAGAATATAGAAATAACCACATCGGTTGATGAATATGGTTTTAAATATGGTTTGTTCGATGTAAAGGAAACATCAACTACTGAAAGGGCGACGATAATATCTACTGGATACAGTAGGGTTATTGATGTTGCTGCAAATGAATCTGTTACTTTGTCCTGTAGGGTTAAGAAGATAAATGGAGAAGGTATTATAACGTTAAGACCCAGAATATCTTTCGTTAACGATGACGGCACAAGCAACACGCTGGTAGCTGGTTCCTACATAGATTGCGAAACTGGTGATGTTT
>NZ_PTRD01000071.1:0-632 GCF_002965005.1 Escherichia sp. MOD1-EC7011 | reverse complement strand
CCTGAAGCACTGATCGATTTCACGCGCGGCAGGCGGAAGTCCCAGACAATATCCGGAGCCACGAACGGTGCCAGGAAGCCACCGCTGGCGGCGTCGATGTGCATGTCGATGTCGATACCGGTGTCGGCCTGGAATTTATCCAGCGCATCGTGCAGCGGTTGCGGGAACTCATAGTTACCGGTGTAGGTCACACCAAAAGTCGGCACCACGCCGATGGTGTTTTCGTCGCAGGCTTCAATCATGCGTTTCGGATCCATGAACAACTGACCGGGGCGCATAGGGATCTCGCGCAGTTCCACATCCCAGTAGCGGGCAAATTTATGCCAGCAGATTTGCACCGGCCCGCACACCAGGTTGGGTTTATCGGTCGGTTTACCTGCGGCTTCCATTCGTTTGCGCCAACGCCATTTCATTGCCATCCCACCGAGCATACAGGCCTCGGAAGAACCAATGGTGTTGGTGCCAACGGCCTGACCGTTTTTCGGCGCAGGCGCGTGCCACAGGTCGGCAACCATGTTTACACAACGCAGGTCGATAGCTGCGGACTGCGGATATTCTTCTTTATCGATCCAGTTTTTGTTGATCGACAGATCCATCAGCTTATGAACATTTTCGTCGTCCCAGGTCTGGCA
>NZ_PTRD01000070.1:0-7162 GCF_002965005.1 Escherichia sp. MOD1-EC7011 | reverse complement strand
CCAGTTTTTGTTGATCGACAGATCCATCAGCTTATGAACATTTTCGTCGTCCCAGGTCTGGCAAAATGTGGCAAGGTTTTGTCGGGCATTGCCATCCAGGTATAATTCATCATTGATAATCTGGAATGCGATGTCATCGCGCATTTCGTGCAGCGGAAAACGTTTAGATTCCGCGATAGTGGAAATAGATTTCGCACCAAAACGTGAATCGAGTAGTTCTGACCTTAAATCCGTTACTTGCTTCTTATCCATTTCAAACTCCTTAAAATGATTGGATCGCATTAAAAAAAGTAGGATTTATCGATAAAGTAAGCAAGCGTAATGGCTTGGGTTTTAAATAACAAAATCCTAACCGATTTTTGATTTTCGGAATAAGTGCAGTGTGTTTTTCATAATTAATTACAATGAGATACAACAGTTTCCGATAAGGGGTTTTGAGTGATATGTTGTTATTTTTCTGTGATTTTACTACGCGCCATGATTATCACATAAAAATCAGCTCGTAAAATATCATTATTCGCTCGTCATTAATTTATGAAAGCGATGGATAAGATTGTCAAATAACAAAGGTTATTACTGAAATATCTGCCAACCATGCTGGCGGGTGAGGTTTTTATTCCTTCAGCAATCGTCCAGTATAGATGTATGCAGATAATGACTATGCGAAAAATTAAGTAATGTCTATCGCGAGTGATTAAGATATTTCCTAATCGAAGAACACATGACTATAAATGAGGATTGGCATACCACCGAAGGCTTATTGACTTATTTTGACTGAAATGCCTTTCCGCTATAAAAGGCCAGTAACGATACCTAAACAATCCAATTCTAAATAACCAGGTAACCATAATTTAGTCAGCATCCAATAGAACTTGCCCCTTTATATTAGCTCTTGCACAAAAAGCTAAATTCATATTTACAAACAAAAATATAATCCCGGCCCTGTCACCAGACGAGTTATTGCAACCACTGAATA
The DNA here is from genome assembly GCF_002965005.1 of Escherichia sp. MOD1-EC7011. Classification (NCBI taxonomy): domain Bacteria; kingdom Pseudomonadati; phylum Pseudomonadota; class Gammaproteobacteria; order Enterobacterales; family Enterobacteriaceae; genus Escherichia; species Escherichia sp. MOD1-EC7011. The sequence goes on along the minus strand of NZ_PTRD01000070.1, from coordinate 6,186 downwards.
TTCAGGGTGGCGATGCGCTTTCTTTCATAAAGGTATTTCCTTTTCTGCGGAAAAGGAAACCGGGAAATACCCGGTTTTTCTGACAAGCAAACATTTTATTTGCGTTTGCTTATGTTCGTTAATTCGTTCATCAGGAAATTATCTCAATGTCACGTTTTAAAAAAGCTAATAAACAACCACGCTTTCGTTATTCAGCCCTGGCTCACTGCGTGGCGTGGGCAAACATCTCTATTCAGGTTCTTTTTCCACTGGCTGTCACCTTTACGCCGACAATGACGGCGCGAGCGGCTCTGCCTCGTCTAAGTACGGAAAATACTGCGGTTGCGACTGACAATAATGCAGAAAAAAATATCGCGTCGTTTGCCGCGAATGCCGGTAAATTTTTAAGCAGTCAGCCGGATAGCGATGCGACACGCAATTTTGTTACCGGAATGGCCACAGCTAAGGCTACCCAGGAAATCCAGGAGTGGCTTGGAAAATATGGTACGGCGCGTGTCAAATTGAATGTCGATAAAGATTTCTCGCTGAAGGACTCTTCGCTGGAAATGCTTTATCCGATTTATGATACGCCTTCAGATATGCTGTTCACTCAGGGGGCAATACATCGTACCGACGATCGTACTCAGTCAAATATTGGTTTCGGCTGGCGTCATTTTTCAGGCAATGACTGGATGGCGGGGCTGAACACATTTATCGATCATGATTTATCCCGTAGTCATACCCGTATTGGCGTTGGTGCGGAATACTGGCGCGATTATCTGAAACTGAGTGCCAATGGTTATATTCGGGCTTCTGGCTGGAAAAAATCGCCGGATATTGAGGATTATCAAGAGCGTCCGGCTAATGGTTGGGATATCCGCGCAGAGGGATATTTACCGGCATGGCCGCAGCTTGGCGCAAGCCTGATGTATGAACAATATTATGGCGATGAGGTAGGGCTGTTTGGTAAAGATAAGCGCCAGAAAGACCCACATGCCATTTCTGCTGAGGTGAACTATACGCCAGTGCCTCTTCTGACACTGAGTGCAGAGCACAAGCAGGGCAAGAGCGGTCAGAATGACACTCGCTTTGGCCTGGAAGTTAACTACCGGTTTGGCGAACCTCTGGAGAAACAACTCGATACGGATAGCATTCGCGAGCGTCGGGTACTCGCAGGCAGCCGTTATGATCTGGTTGAACGTAATAACAATATTGTTCTTGAGTATCGCAAAGCTGAGGTGATCCGTATTGCTCTGCCTGATCGTATTGAAGGTAAGGGCGGACAGACGGTTTCGCTTGGTCTTGTAGTCAGCAAAGCAACTCACGGTCTGAAAAATGTGCAATGGGAAGCGCCGTCCTTGCTGGCTGCAGGCGGTAAAATTACCGGTCAGGGTAACCAGTGGCAAGTGACGCTCCCGGCTTATCAGGCAGGCAAAGACAATTATTACGCAATTTCTGCGGTCGCATACGATAACAAAGGCAATGCCTCAAAACGCGTACAGACTGCAGTGGTTATCACCGGGGCAGGTATGAGCGCCGATCGTACTACGTTAACGCTTGACGGTGAGAGCCGTATCCAAATGCTTGCTAACGGGAGTGCGCAAAAGCCGCTGGTTCTGTCTCTGCGAGACGCCGAGGGGCAGCCAATCACGGGTATGAAAGATCAGATCAAAACTGAACTGACGTTTAAACCTGCCGGAAACATCGTAACGCGGGGCATTAAGTCTGCTAAATCACAGGCGCAACCAACTCTGGGGGAGATCACCGAAACAGAAGCCGGGGTGTACCAGTCGGTCTTCACCACCGGTACGCAATCAGGTGAAGCAACCATTACGGTGAGCGTTGATGGCATGAGCAAAACCGTCACTGCTGAACTGCGTGCCACTATGATGGATGTGACAAAATCGACTCTGAGCGTGAATGAGCCGTCAGGTGACGTGGTTGCCAATGGTCAGCAATCCTACACGCTGACGCTTACTGCCGTGGATACCGATGGCAACCCTGTAACGGGAGAAGCCAGCCGCCTGCGATTTGTTCCACAGGACAGCAATGGCGTTACCATTGGCAGCATTTCGGAGATAAACCCAGGGGTTTACAGCGCCACGGTTTCTTCAACCCGCGCCGGAAACATTGTTGTGCGTGCTTTTAGCGAGCAGTATCAGTTGGGAACGTTACAACAAACGCTGAAGTTTGTCGCCGGACCGCTTGATGCAGCGCATTCAACCATCACCCTGAACCCGGATAAACCGGTAGTTGGTGGCACGCTTACAGCTATCTGGGCAGCAAAAGATGCCTATGACAACCCGGTGACCGGTCTCACTCCAGATACACCGTCATTAACGGGGACTGCCGCTGCGGGTTCTTCCGTTTCAGGCTGGACGGATAATGGCGACGGGACGTGGACTGCGCAGATTTCTCTGGGTACTACGGCGGGTGAATTAATTGTTATGCCGAAGATCAACGGTCAGGATGCTGCAGCTAATGCGGCGAAAGTGACTGTGGTAGCTGATGCTTTATCTTCAGGCCAGTCGAAAGTATCCGTTGCAGCGGATCGCGTAAAAGCAGGGGAAAGCACGACTGTGACGCTTGTGGCAAAAGATGCGCATGGTAACGCAATCAGCGGTCTTTCCCTGTCGACAAGCCTGACGGGAGCTGCGTCTGAAGGGGCGAACGTTTCCAACTGGAGCGAGCAAGGCGATGGTTCCTATGTCGCTACGCTGACCACCGGCGGAAAGACAGGTGATCTTCGCATTATGCCGTTATTCAACGGCCAGCCAGCAGCCACCGACGCCGCGCAGTTGACTGTCGTCGCGGGCGATCAGGCAGTTTCTACTTCAACGCTGACAGTAAAAGATGCCAACCTTGCTATTGAAAGCACGACGGAACTGACTTTCTCCGCCAGAGACCAGTTTGGAAACGCGCTTACCGATATCGACACCGCTAAACTTGGCGCATCGCTTTCCGGTGACGCTGCGTCTGGTAGTTCAGTTACAGGCTGGAGCCATAAAGGCAACGGCGAATACACGGCTGTTCTGCGTTCGGGAACGCGGGCAGGCGCGCTGAACATTATGCCGCAGATCGATGGCAAAAACGCTACAGCACAGGCAACTCCGGTTAACGTTAAAGCGGGGACTATTGCGGTTGACCACTCGGAAATGACCGTATCAAAAACGTCGATTACCGCAGGCGAAAGCATCACGCTGACGCTGACTGTGAAGGATAAATTCGGCAACGCAATCACCGGTATTACACCGGAAACACCGCAATTTGGTGGTGATGCATACAACGTCAACCAGCAGCGCCCATCCGTCAGTCAGTGGACGGAGAAGGGCAATGGAACCTATACGGCGATGCTGACTGCTGGCGCAACGGGAGTTGGTGAGCTGACCATCATGCCGCGCGTTGATGGCGCTGATGCTCTGAAGCAGGCGGTTTCTGTCACCATCGCCGCCGGGGAGATGTCGTTAGTGAACTCCACGCTTGTTGCAGATAATGAAGCCCCGATGATCAAAACGACGACACAATTGACCTTCACGGCGAAGGATGCGAACGGTAACCCTGTAAGTGGTCTGAAACCTGATGCTCCAGAATTTAGTGGCGTAGCCAGCACAGGGACGGAACAACCTTCGGCAGGAACCTGGACAGAACAAAGCAATGGCACCTATGTTACGACGTTAACCACAGGCTCTGCAGCCGGTCAACTGGTTATCTGGCCTCGAGTGAATGGCAAAGATGCTGCTTCGAAACCACTACTGCTGAACGTTGTGGGTAACGCTTCTGAGGCTAACATTCACGATATTTCAGTGAATGTTGATAACCAACTGGCTGATGGACAGTCCGCCAACAAGGTTACCCTGACCGTAACAGATTCCTATGGTAACCCGTTGCAGGATCAAACGGTAACACTGACTCTGCCTGAGGGAGTGAGCAGCAAGACAGGGAATACGGTAACAACGAATGCGGCAGGTAAAGCCGATATTGAGCTGATGTCCACAGTTGCCGGGGAACACACAATCACAGTCTCGGTGAATAAAAATCAGAAGACTGCCACGGTGAAGTTCAAAGCGGATGCCAAAACCGGTCAGGCAAGCCTTCAGGTTGATACCGTCGATCAAAAAGCAGCAAACGGCAAAGATGCCTTTACGCTGACGGCAACTGTTGAGGATAAAAACGGCAACCCTGTTCCCGGAACTATGGTCGCCTTTAATCTGCCTCGGGGCGTCACACCGCTTAATGACGAGAGTACCTGGGTGAAGACCAGCGATGAAGGTAAAGCCGAGCTGCGAGTCGTTTCTGTGACTGCGGGAACGTATGCAATCACCGCAACGGCAGGAAATGACCAGATGTCGGATGCGCAGAGCATCACGTTTGTGGCTGACAAGGCTACGGCAACCATCTCGAGTATTGAGGTGATTGGCAACCGTGCACTGGCAGATGGTAAAGCCAAACAGACTTATAAAGTTACGGTTACTGATGCCAATAACAACCTTGTGCAAGGTAGTGAAGTGACGCTGACCGCCAGCCCGACAACATTAGATCTGGAGCCGAACGGGACTGCAACAACTAATGAGCAAGGGCAGGCTATATTCACCGCTTCTACCACTAAAGCGGCGATATATACGCTAACAGCGAAAGTGAATCGGACCGACGGTCAGGTATCGACGAAAACTGCCGAATCCAGATTCGTTGCGGATGATAAAAATGCAGTACTTGCTGCATCATCTGATGTAAAAGAACTGGTAGCAGACGGAGTGGCGACCGCAACGCTGGATGTTACTCTGATGTCGGCTGGCAACCCTGTTGGGGGAAATATGTGGGTCGACATTAAGGCTCCGGAAGGCGTGACGGAGAATGATTACCAGTTCTTGCCGTCGAAAGCTGACCATTTCGTGAACGGGAAAATCACGCGTAAATTCAGTACCACTAAGCCAGGGGAATATACATTTACATTCAACACTCTGACGTATGGCGGGTACGAAATACAGCCTGTGACTGTGACAATTAACGCTGTGAAAGCTGCTACTGAAGAGGGTGAGGAGGTCGTAAAATAATTGTCCCCGGAATGAAAAACTCGCTGTAATAAAGAATAATGGCGTTGACATTCTCAACGCCATTATTCCACTAAATACCTACCCTGATACTGATTAGACGGTAGCAGGGTAGGGTAATCCTTAATGTGAGAATGTGACACAGATACAAACTAAGCTGGGCGAACGGGGATGAAAATTTCGCAAACAACATAATTGCTATCCTTTTCTACGAAAGTTTTATCGTAGTAAAATCGCTCAATATCACTGCCGTTGACTCTGACTAACCCCCTAGCAGGCAGTTCTATCAGATAGAGATTCCGCACCCAGTTAGCGTAGTGCTCCCAATCTCCTTCATAGCGGAAAGATGCATAAAGCCCTCCAGCCGTTATCCATTCCTTTGTCATATCTGTATCCGTATGGTTACAGACTGTACCGGCGAAAGTTTCAACTGTGAGTAAATCTACCGATTTTGTTGATGGTGTATATGCTGAGACATAATAGATATCCATCTTCAAATTTTGAAGACACCGGGATAAATGATTACGACGCAGTTTTACTTCTTCATCTGGTGGCGTATTAGACAGTTCAATATCATATTTAAATGCATTGCCAAAAATACGTGTTTCAGGAAGATGGACTAATGAGCAATCGGTCTTTTGATGTTGACGCGTTAATAACGGGGGTAAAATATTTGTTAGATCCCAAAAATCACGGTGCCGATATTCTCTGGGAGAACATCCAAACAATTTTTTAAATTCACGACTGAATGACTGCTGTGAATCAAAATGCAAAGAGAGCGCAATATCAAGCATTGATTTGGCAGTAAGTCTGACAAGAATGGCTGCCCGACAAAGTCTTCGTTTGCGGATGTATGCGCCCAGGGGCATGTGCATGAAGTTTCTGAACAGGAGTTGAATATTGCGTCTGCTGTAGCCAGATTTCTGTGCGATATCTTCGATTGAGATAGGGTGATCGAGATTACACTCAATCCACTCCAGGAGCTGCTGTAAAATCTTCTGCCTGATCATAACATTCTCCATTTATCTTTAGTCACTTTGCACATTTTCCTGGCGACAATGGCTTTGAGTATATCAAAAACAGAAATGCCCGAGGCAAAACGATTGATAGTGCCTGTCGGGTAATGGGGAGGGAGCATGTACATCAGAGCTATGAGGTC
>NZ_PTRD01000069.1:0-31025 GCF_002965005.1 Escherichia sp. MOD1-EC7011 | reverse complement strand
AAGAAAATTTTTACTCTCGTTTCTTATTCGTTAAATTATCGATACGCAAAAAAAGATTGCATGTTTTTTTTTAAATTTTTTGCAGGGACGGAAGTCCTAGAAATAAAATCGAGATCGTCGAAGGTGTTCCCTAAATAAATAATTAATTGCGGCTTATAACCTTATATATTTATACGGGGTAGAATTGGAGGTGTATTTAATAAATGGCATTTAAAAAAATAACCGGACTTAGCCGGTTATTACCCTTATACATTTATCGGACTGACTCTACAGCCTTACGATTGGTGTCAAATAACGCATCAACGAACTGCACAGAAGAGTTGTTCGATTCACATGGTTCATAATTTTCCACTTGTTCACATAGTTGAGCGGTCTTACCAATGTTTATCCCTAGTTTTACAGCTGCTGAAAGTTTAAACATGCAAACTGGTACATTCTGAGACGTTGAGCATACGTCATTCATCAGCGACTGAATAATTGCGATATCATCCTTTGCATTGGCCGAAATTGAGTAAACTAAAAATAAAGATGTCAATAGTATCGATTTCATAACTCAAAAAGGTAAAATTCGTTCAACCCAATCGAAGAAAACAAGTATTTTTCTGCCGTCTTCTAACTTAAGAGTGACCTGGCAAGCATCAACGCCTCTTGATACCCCTTCTATTTCACGACCGTCTGCCATGTAGACCCTTATAGATTGGTCGTTTTGATAAGCCTTGCGACATATCGCAAAAAAGTCACGGCGTGATGGCTGATTAACCATCTGTTCATTGTTCAGTGTTAGTCGACCTGTGAATGAAGTGTCAACCTCTTCTATGCCTGACTCAATTGTGCTAATGCGCTCAAGAGGGAGCCTTACACGATTTGTGTTGCTAAACGGATCTGGTGTGAGGTTCAGCTTATTTCTTGCGCTCAACAGCCCGTAGACATACATGCAAAACACTTGGCCGTCTTCGAGAGTGACTCTTACAGGAAATTGAGCACTCCGCCAGAAGAGCAAGGTGCGTTCAGCATGTTCGTAGTTTCGCGGCCATACTTCAGCCGGTATGCCGTAGGTGATGTCCAATGTTCTCATTCTGATACTCTTAGAGGTGTTTTCAGCAATCCAAATTTAAATTCTTTGTTACCAACGACCAAGAAGGGGACTTCAACATAGATTTTTTTATCGACGGATTTAGAGTTCGTTGTTTTCTTGATGTCGCGAACGATACGTTTTGTTGTGTTTTCATCAATAAACAATACCTTCCCACTGGTATTCCCTTCAGTCTTAGCATAAGTGACAATAGGTTCTTCATTGCCAACTCTGATGTTCACTTGGCAACCCGTTGTAGCCATTTCATCACAATAGAGTGTACCGTCTTGAATTTCTAAAACAATTCCAGATGGCTTCATGGCCTCGTTAGAGCTTACATTAGCGTTTTCTGGTACTGCGGTCCCGTTAATTTGCAACCGTAATCTTTCTTTTCCTGCATGAAGTATTGTTTCTTCTGCGTTATCTGAGAATCTATACCAGACTGGTTGAATCAGACCTCGTGATTTGTATTTTAGTACGTCTTCAGAAGTATACATGCTGTACGTTTTTTGCATGTCAGAGACGAAATCTGATAATGCGTTGGCGGAAAACGCCGGGAGGCATATACAAGCAAGGAGTAACGAAAGTTTCATTTTCATATCATGATAATCCAATTATTTAACATCACACTTTCTAAGTTTTTCTATTTGTTCTAATTTTTCATGATCATCATTTAGATTTCCTTTGACTATCTCCGTTTCAAGTTTGCTGATTAGCATGTTAAGTGCGTTGTAGTTATTGCATTTTACTTTGTAGGCGTAGTATGACCTTGACCCTGGTTTTTGTACACCCATATCATTAAAGTTAGAGCTTAAAGTATAACCTTCAAGTTCAACCCCTTTTATTGTTGGAAGAATTATATTTAATGGTTCTAATTTAAATGGGTAGATATAAATATGTGATATGAAGTACTCTTCTGAAGAGATTTTCTTCATGTCTTTTGTGATTGAAACTGAATATTTACAGTCCCGAGTGATATAAAATTTTGTACATTTGTACGGCACTAAGTTGAATAGATAATATTTGTCTTTAAAAAGAACATCTTTTCCATGTGATATTTTATGTCGTAAAGAGTTAATTATTTTGTTTATAGAAATACTCATCTACAGTATCCGACCTTAGTTATCAATTGAAAAGCCTACAAATATCGTTCAGCCAATCAAGAAATTTTTTCAGCCGGAGGTGTGTACTTCAAAAAATGTGATGAATGTCACATGCAGGTGCTCTCATACACCTGCATGTAGACTATTAATCATTCAATAATCTATATTTTCTTTTGATTAAATCTTCACCTTTTTTGGTGAACACAAAACCAAATTGCGATTTTTTGTTTAGACGAAGGACTCTGTTATCCAACGCATCGGTTGATGGAATCAATGTTTGATCATCTATCCAATTAAGTAGCGTAAGAAAGTTCAGCAGCCTCAACGTTGTTGTGCGAAGCTCTTTCGATATATTTTCAATGCTGGCAATTCGTCTTTCTTTTTTCTCAGGTGGTACAGATAATTGTTCTTGAGGTTTCGTGGATAGATAATCAATTTCGTTTGCTGCATCGAATGATATGTGTGGCGTAATTTTGCTAAAAAAGCCTTTCGCTGACTCACTTGATAATAAACCAGACCTATTCATATCGTTTGTTATTCTGTACAGGAGTGGACTGTGTTTCATTTCAGGATAACGTTGATAAAAGTTAAGCAATTCAAACGCAGCATTAGCACCAACAAGAAAATCAGAAGGATCGCTGACTTTCCAGAAAGAATGATTTTTCTTAGCGCCAGTGGTGTCAACAAATGATAATTCTTTTAACCAACTCATGATGTGCTCCTTTCTAACAAGTGAGCACATCATAGAATTAGTTGATAGGGGGTAAATATGAAATGTTACGGCAACCTGCTCAGTATTTCCTCTAGATCTTTTTTTGTCATATTGGAGTTCTCATAGATGCGCATGATTTTCTCACGCGTCTTAGCGGAAACCCCAACGGCAGATGTGACTTTGTCAAATTCAGCCATAGTCATCGTCTCCAGAATGGCATTGATAACTTCAGCCTTAGACATCTTGATTTTTTTCTCTTTGAGTTTTATTTGAAATTTTCCAAGTTTTTCATTGGCCTTATCAGACAATGCCACTTGGCAATAAGTTGTTTTCTTTTCGCTCATAACTAATCTCGTTTCAGAACTCCAAAATCGAATGCGCCATCAACAGGCAATACACCTTCTGCAAAGCCAGGTGTGGTGTCGATGATGTGTTTTCGCTCATAAGAGTGAGACAACAGGTATTTGTTGCTAATGTCAATGAAATCAGTGATAAAACACACGTTTGCCTGATTCTTCTTGGCTCGTAAGCCACGACCGACACGTTGTCTCATTTCAACTTCTGCTTTCCCACCACCAGCAAGAATGACCGCACCAACGCTTGGCACATCAACACCGACATCCAGAATAGTCGAGCCTATTAAAACATCTATGTCGCCAGACGCTAAACTGTTCAGCTTTGCTTGCCTTGTCGACTGGTTCGATTCCCCATAAATGAAGTCAACTCTAAGGCCGGACTCTTTCATCATTTCCATCAGGATTTGCCCGTGGCGTTTAAGACGAACCAGAGTCATACAATTGAGAGAATGTTGCTTATAGAGCAATGCTTCGCGAACAATGGCCTCATTACGTCCCAAATTATACACGATCCCCAACTGATAAGCCTTTTGGTAGGCAGTGCTCATACCTACTCTAAAATTGAGGTGTTTGTTGGCAAGTTCTGCCTTGATTCTGGCCTCGTCCGGCTTGTAGGCAACTTTATGATAAAGGAAGTATGGCTTTGCCAGAATGCCTCTATCAATCAGGTACTTTTCCGTGACTTTTATTTCAATTCGCCCGGCCACTGCCATCAGACGCATGTTGGCTTCCGTAGAATCCTTCATGAACGGCGTTGCCGTAAGCGCCAGGCGATAGTCTGCGTTCGCACATAATCTGGCAATGTCATAGAAATTAGAGCCTGAAGACTCATGCGCCTCTTCCAGAATAAGAAGAGAGACACTTGAAAGGAAGCGTTTCACCAAGTCCCGACGTTTGAGGTGGTAGCTCTTCTTATCTGGAGTTGCATCGCGTGGTGGTTCTTCAAGGAAACTTGCCAGAGTTTGAACTGTAGCGACGTTGATATGTCGTGATACCTGGAACTCACCCGAGCCAATGACTCCAACCTTTTGGTCTTTTAACCACGGTTCGCCATTTTCGGCGCGGTAGTCGATGGATCTCTGGAAGTTTTCGGCCATCTGAAACATCAGAACAGAGCGGGTTGTTAAAAATAATGTCATTCGACCGATACGTGCAGCTGCTTTGCAGGCAACATTAGATTTCCCGCCACCAGTAGCGATCTGCGCAATCATCATTCCCTCTCGAACCAGTGTTTCCACAGTCTGATCCTGATATGCATAATCAGGATTGTATGGGAATGGGTTGACCGCCGGATTTGGCTTTCCAAGCGCCGGAGCTTTGTCTTTGCGGATATGAACACATTTGATGCCCGCCTTGTTCAAGTTCGCCGCTACAGGCTTGGCAAAGCCAGCAGGGAACGAGTTTTTACTCCAGTTGAACATCGTGCTTGTGCCCTTCCAGTCGCCAGTCTCGACTTCGTAGCTCAACATCTGTTGCACCAGTTGCTTTACCTTGTCATCTGCGCCAGAAATAAGTGCATTTACTGCGTTAGATACAATCCGAACAGTCATAAACCTCTTTCCTTAGTGCCTTTTGTATGTTATTTGGCTATTATAATAAGTAAGTGATTACTTAATGGATTGTAGCAATAAAATGGATGTAAAAATCACGATTTTGCAGGTTGATGTTGCCAACCTTCGCCCGAATACCTGGAACACCAATTCGGTTGGTGCGCAGAATTTTGAAAAACTGAAAGGTTCTATCGAAAAATTGGGCTTTTTTAAGCCAATTTTGGCTCGTGAACTTGAAGATGGATTTTTTGAAATCCTCGGCGGCGAACATCGCTGGCGTGCTGCTATTGAGCAAGGAATTTCAACGGTTCCGGTGCTTTCTGTGGGCAAAATTAGCGATGTCGTAGCTAAACAGATGTCACTGGTGGACAACGAGCGATACGGTGAAGACGACCAAATCGCATTGCAACGCTTCATTGAAGAAATTCAGTCAGAACTTGACTATCAACTGTCTGAAATCGCCCCGTATGACGACGAAATCTCGATGGTTTTAGCAAAAGAGGCGGCAATCGACCTTGAAGCACTGGAGGCTTTGTCTCGTGGTAGTGATGAGCCTGTCGATACCGACAAACGAGAGAAAACCGAACGTGTGGGTGCGGAACATCAGACCATGCGCTTCAAAGTAACTTTCGATGCGTCAGATCGTGTTGCAGAAACCATAAAAAACATCATCAAAGAGCAGGCTATTAACACCGGTAATGAAATGGAGAACGCTGGTGAGGCTCTGGTGTGGCTGGTCGACTACTACAAGGAGCGTATGTAATGACCAAAAAGTTTGAAATCGTATATCGCGACCCGGCAGATCTTATTCCCTATGAGATGAATGCCAAAAAGCATGATGAACAGCAGATCCGAGATCTAGCCGCAGCCATTAAAAAGCGCGGATTTGACCAGCCAATTACGGTCGATAAGAACGACGTAATTATTACTGGCCACGGCCGCCGTGAGGCTGCAATTTTTGCTGGACTTGAGCGCGTACCGGTTATTGTTCGCGATGATCTCAGTGATGACGAGGTTCGTGCGAAGCGCCTTGAAGATAACCGACTTGCCAGCATTGATTACGATGCAATTAAGCTACAGAAAGAGCTTGAGTCGCTTGTTCTGGACGATATCGAGGTTTTCGGCTTTGAAGAGCGTGAGTTGAATGTTCTCGTTGGCAGTATGACAGAAGAAATGGACACCGACTCGCTAGTTATCGATCTTGGCGAAGAAACTAAACGACAGAAGGATGAACACACCGAGATCAGTCGTGAAGTTGCAGCGGAAGAAGTACGTGTTGTCGACGTATTGGGCTTTAAAACGCTCCCTGCTGGCTCTGCCATTGTTGTTGGTGATTTGCTTGCCCACATGGAAGAAATGACGGGAGAAAGCGGGGTAGACGCATTTGTGGCATATGCGGAGAAGATCTCTTCCGGGGAGATGGCTGCATGAGCAAATACATCATCAACGTATCGTTTCAGACACGCGTAAATAAAACCACGCGCACGTTGGAAATCGCTGAGTCGTTCGGGCTTGGCCTGGACGAAAAAGAGTGGACGCTTTACGACAATCTGGAGCTGGAAGTGAAGCAGGGCGATGTGGTGTACATTACCGGCCAATCCGGTTCCGGCAAATCCGTTGTGCTGCGCGAGCTGCAACACCAGATGAAGGATGAAGGGCTATCTGTGGCCTCCATCGATGATTTTACCTTCGATAATGAGGTTAACGTCATCGATCAGTTGGGCAAAACGACCAGTGATGCGCTTGGGTTGTTATCTATGGCTGGTCTGAACGATGCATATCTGTTTGTTCGCAAGCCTTCTGAAATGTCAGACGGCCAGAAATATCGTCTCAAGATTGCCAAACTGATTGAGTCAGGCGCTAAAGTATGGGCTGCTGACGAGTTCGGCGCTGTTCTAGACCGTGTAACCGCTCAGGTTGTGGCGTCTAACCTCCAGCGTGCCGCTCGAAAGGTTGGTGCGACGGTAATGGTGGCGACGACTCACGAAGACCTGAAGAACGCGCTGCGCCCGGATATGCAGATCACCAAGCACTACAAAGAACGCGTGAAGGTGGAATATGCCTGATTTGAAGATCGTAGAGCTGAAGCCATCGAAAGAGACTGATAACAACAACGTGGAAGTCATCCGCCTGCTGGAAGAAGCACTTCAGCACGCCAGAGAAGGAAAAAGCCAGAGCCTGGCGCTGTTGATGATCAACAACGACGGCAGTGTTCTTGATTGCTGGCATAACGGCGGGCGCCCGTATGTCATGGTAGGGGCGATGGAGTCTCTTCGCCTGGATTTCATCAATGCCAATATCGAGCGCAGGTGATCGACATGGCAGATATCATCATCAAACGCTACCGCCCTGAAGAGTTTCCGCGTCATCTGGACTTTCTGGAGCGAATGACTGTCACAAAGGGAACTGTAGAGGACTGGCACGCTCTTAAGTCGCTTCACTACAAAACAGACGGCAAACCTTTCGCGCCAACATACTATCGCTGCGAACTGGATGATCGTCTGGTGGGCGTCGTGGTTATGGCTTACCCGAAACTTCTGCTGGCACCTCGCCATCGCATGTTTCCTAAGTTGAAACCAACCACCAATACCACCGTGGCTAACCAGTACTGGGGCCGGTACGTGAATAACAACTTTGCGGTGATCAGCCGCTCAGTTGTGGATACTCAGTACCGTGGCGTAGGCGTCTCTTATCGAATGATTAACCTGGTTAGCAGGATGCATGACCGGCCAATCATTGAGATCCAGTCATCGATGAGCAAATACAATCCCTTCGCCATGAAAGCAGGGTTTAAGTTCATCCGCCCTGAGCGACCGAAGAGCTATGAAAGTGCACTGCGTGTGTTCCAGCGCCATTTCCGCTCCGACCCGGGTGATAACGAGGCGATCGTCAAAGAGTTGTTCGCTATGAGCGAGTCTCGTCGTCGCCGTGCACTGCGTGATCTGGTGGCGGACTACCACAAGAACAGTTCCCTGGCAAAAGCTGGGCGGAATCGTGGCACGACGATTCAGGACATTGCCGACAGTCTGGTGGACGAGGCCAGCATTGTGAAGCTGCTCAAGGACATTCACAACCTGAGCTTTACGTCTCCGTTGTATGGTGTGTATCGAAACCCTGACTTTGGTCGTCGACTGCCTGACACGCTGCCACTGCTGGCATTCGACAAACAACCTTTGGATAAACCGTTAGAAATTGCTTTACCGGCATAAGGATTTGCCATGACGTTAACCGATAAACAAAAGGACATCATCAAAACGCTCAATCTCGGTTATGAGCGAGGTCATCTACTTGACCTGGACGAATTGCTTGAAGTTTTGCCGTACAAGACAACCAAGCAAAGTATCCAGTTCTCAATTCGCGCTCTGATAAAAAAGGGGCTGGTGGAGAAAGGGCATACGCGCCAACGCAGTGACAATCGCTATCACCGCCGAACTCTTGGGTTAACCACTTTAGGTCGAGCCAAAGCGAAGTTACTGGTGATGTAATCGGTCTGGGAGCTTATTTAAAGACCTGCTTCTGTATATATAAATAATAAGTAACTTATTAAATATATACGGAAGCAGGCTTCGTAAGACATGCCAGACCTAATTAAACACCCCAGAAAACAAGTTGGTTAGCAGATGCAGTAAACAAGTTGTTTTAGAGCGCATGGACGCGCTCTGTGTGTTTTAGAGGGATCTATGACGGTCGAAAAAGACGAGGTAAAAACTCGCCTGACACCAGCGGAGTGGGCCGAAGCTGAAGCCAAATGGACGTCAGGCGAATATACACTCTCAAAGCTGGAGGAAGAGTACGGCATTCGTCGTGAAACACTCTCCAGACATTTCAAAAAGCGAGGATTAGAGAAAGGCGCGGACTCTGTTGGGAAGATGGTTCGTGAGTCTCTTAAATCTGACGCAGAGCTTCGCGCTAAAGCCCGTGCGGAAAAGATAGAAGAACGTCGTACACGTTATGACGGCTGGGCGTATGCGTTGGGGCAGATGGTGATGGTCGAAGTCACTACGGCCAAACGTGAGGGTAAGCCTTTAGGGGCGATTGAGGATTCTCTCAAGAGCTTACAGAGAGCCAGTAATACCCTTGCAAAATGCTTTGAAGTTTCGTCCAAAGCATTGGGCATGGATCATGCGGAAAATGACGAGGAAGAAATTCCGAACCTGGTATTTGGTGAGCTTACGCCTTCCCAGGTGGCGAAATTACGTCAGGAAGACGACGAGCCTGAAATCATCGATGACGAATTGCTTGAGACGTTGGAAGAAGAAGCTCTAAGCGAATTTGATGCGACAGATGATGGAAGTGAAGGGGAGGACGAATAATGGCAATCCCGTCCTCGCTCAGTCTTGTGCAACTGCATTCTGGACAGATGAAAGTCTTCCAGTCTCCGCATCGATTTAAAGTTGTTTGTGCTGGTCGACGCTGGGGAAAATCCCGGTTGTCGATCTCCACTATTATTCGTGCGGCGGCAAAGGAAAAAAAGCAAAGGGTCTGGTATGTCGCTCCTACTTACCAGATGGCTCGCCAGATTTTGTGGGACGATCTACAGGAAGTTCTGCCTCGTAAGTGGGTTAGGAAAAAGAACGACACCACGATGACAATCGTGTTGAAGAACGGTTCGGAGATCGCCCTCAAAGGTGCTGATAAGCCTGACACTCTGCGCGGCGTAGCGTTGCATTTTGTAGTGCTTGATGAATTTCAGGATATGAAGGCTGACACCTGGTACAAGGTGTTACGACCTACTCTTTCATCGACACGCGGCGGTGCACTGATCATTGGTACGCCAAAAGGCTTCTCGGAATTTCACAAACTGTGGACTATAGGCCAGAACGTAGAGCTGCAAAGAAAGGGACAGTGGAAGAGCTGGCAGTTTGTAACTGCCGATTCTCCGTTTGTGCCTACGGCGGAAATTGAAGCTGCTAAGAACGATATGGACCCCAAATCGTTCGCTCAGGAGTACCTGGCCAGCTTTGAGAACATGTCCGGGCGCGTTTACTACCCGTTCGATCGTAACGTGCATGTAAAACCGCTTCAGTTCAACCCTCGGTTGCCTATATGGGTAGGGCAGGACTTCAACATTGACCCGATGTCTTCAGTAATTTTGCAACCTCAGCCAAATGGTGAGCTATGGGCAATTGATGAATTGGTGCTCTTTTCCTCTAACACGGCAGAAGTTTGTGATGAGCTTGAGAGACGCTTCTGGCGCTGGAAATCACAGGTAACGGTATTTCCAGATCCGGCAGGTGCTTATCGCCAACATGCTCGTGGGGAGTCTGACGTAGACATATTCAAAGAGAAGGGATTCTTACGTGTCGATTATTCGAAAAAGCACCCGCCAATTGCGGATCGTGTTAATGCTGTTAACCGAATGCTGATGTCCGCATCTGGAGATATCCGGCTGTATATCGATCCGAAGTGCAAGCATTTGATTGATTCACTGGAAAAAGTCATCTACAAGCCTGGAACACGAGATATGGATAAGACAGGTGGCATTGAGCATAGTGCAGACGCATTGGGCTATCCAGTACATCGTAGGTATCCAGTCAAAAACCGTGTTATTCTTGGTGGTTCTCGGTAGGTAAGTAATTATCTAAGGTTATTCAAATGGAATTGAACGACAAACAAATTAAGGATCTGGTGGCGCGACGCCACCCGGAATACGAAAAGAAAAAAGAACATTGGGACTTCCTCGCCAGCACTTACGCTGGCGGGCGTGGTTGGTTTACAGACAATATCTTTCGTTACTTTAAAGAGGGAGATCAGGAGTTTAAGGAGCGAGTTGAACGTGCTTATCGCTTCAACCACACTCGTGAGGTGGTAAACCTCATCAACAAATATCTCTTTAAAGAAGACATTCATAGAAATATCGAAGAGGCACCAGAGCAGATCCGCAATTTCTGGAAACGTGCGACTCGCCAGAATGCCTCTATTGACTCATTTATGGCCGCTATTGATTTGCAGTCGTCTATTTACGGTCGCATATGGGTTGTTGTCGATAGCACGATGAGTGGTGATGTTGAGTCAGTAGCTGACGAGAAAAAGAAAGATGCTCGCGCCTACGCCTACTGGATTTCACCTCAGCAAATGCTGGATGTGGCATGGGACGACGACGGGAATATGTTGTGGGCGTTAATTGTGGAAGTCGCTCGTGATGACGCAGATCCTTTTACTTCTACAGGTCAGGAATACCAACGTTATCGTCTGTGGACACAAAACGAGTGGTATCTGTTCCGTGAGGAAGTGAAGAAGGGCGCTGGTGGAGCAGGTCGCCGTCAGGCAAAAGTTATTTTAGAGGATAGCGGTGAGCATAATCTCGGCGTAGTTCCTGTGTTTCCTGTTGATTGTATTGGAGAAAGTGAATCACCGTATTTCAGCCCATCGTTGATCGATGATATCGCTTATCTTGATCGTGCGGTTGCAAACTATCTGTCAAACCTTGATGCCATTATTCAGGATCAGACATTTAGCCAGTTGGCTATACCGGTACAGTCGCTTTTACCTGGTGATGAAAACCACACTAAAGTGCTTGAAATGGGCACAAAGCGAGTCTTCACCTACGATTCTGAAGGTGGAAACCAGCCGTTTTATCTGTCACCAGACCCGAAACAAGCTCAGATGATCATCACTACGATTAAGACGGTGATTAACGAAATCTACCATTCAGTTGGTGTAGCTGGTGAGCGAACGAAGCAGGACAACGCACAGGGAATCGATAATTCATCTGGTGCCGCAAAAATGTATGACTTCCAGCGTGTAAATAGCTTGCTTGTCACAAAAGCAGAGCGTCTGGAAAGGGCTGAACGCCAAATCATGCTACTGGTTGCGAAATGGATGGGGGTAGATCTGGACGAAGACCACTCTTTAATTGCGTATCCAGAAAGTTTCGATATTCGTGGCCTTACTGATGAATTTTCTGTTGCCGAGAAACTGTCATTACTTCAGGCACCGGACTCTGTACGTCGTCACCAGATGGAAATGCTTATTGAGAAGATTTTCCCGAACATTACTGAGGCGATGAAAAAGGAATTTGATAAAGATCTCTTGAATTTTCCTCCAAAAAATGATCTAAATACCCTTGAAAATAAGTCAGTACTTACTTATGATCGTGGTGCAGCCCAAGAAAGCGGGCAAGATCAACCCCGAGGGAATGGGGACTCATCTACTCAAGAGAACGAGTGATAAGTAACAAAAGGAATTTTTATGAATCTGTGGCAAATGCTTTTGGCCCGTCGTGGTCTGATGGATGTCGCTGAAGCGCATGAGCGTGGAGGCGCTGGCGGTGTAGCTGCTGATAATGAGCAGAGTACACAAGATCCTGACAAACAGGGTGAACAAAAAGAGCAGCCGAAGGGCGATGACGAATACGCTGGCATGACTCAGGAAGAGTTACTGGCCGAACTTCGTAAAACCAAGAAAGCTGGTGCTGAACTGCTGAAGGAGAACATGAAGCGCAAAGAGAAAGAGCGCACATTGGCCGATCAGCTTGCTCAGTACGGTGATATCGATCCGGCTCGTGCTCGCCAGCTTTTAGAAGCTGAACAGGCCGCAGAAAACGCACGTCGTGAGGCGGAGCAAGCTGAACTGGAGCGTCGTGGTGAGTTCGATGCTGTTAAAAAACAGATGATCGAAGCACACCAGGCAGAGCTGGCACAGCGTGACGAACGTTATGCAGCACTGGAAAGTGAAAACGCATCACTGAAATCTCAATTAGTCGAGATGACCGTGGGCGCTTCCTTCAGTAACTCTCTCTTCCTACGTGACAAAGTTCTGATGACTCCGGCAAAAGCCCGCGTGATCTACGGTTCTCATTTTGAAGTGGGTGAAGACGGTAGCGTAGTGGGTTATGACAAACCGGCAGGTCATAAAGAACGAGCTGTTCTGGTTGACGGTGAAGGTAAGCCGTTGCCGTTTGAATCCGCGATTGAACGCATTGTGCGGGCAGATCCGGAAGCTGACGCATTGATGCGTAGCGAAGCCAAGCAGGGTGTAGGCTCACATTCCAAATCGACCTACACAATATCCCAACCGAAGAACAAGTCGACTATGGATAAGTTGGCCTCCGGTCTGGGGAAAATTGGACTTAAGTAACATCTAAATCAAAGGGAATTGATAGATGCCATTACTGCGTGAAGAAGCTGAAAAGCTGTCTAACAACGAACTTGAACAGGGTGTGATCGAAACTATCATCGATCGCGATGACCTGTTTGCCATCCTGCCTTTTATGAAAATTAATTCAAAGGCATATCTGTACAACCGTGAAAAAACGCTGAGTGAAGCTACCTTCATCGACGTTAACGACACCATCCCTGAAGGTGCAGCAACCTTCGAAGAATGCGTTGCGAAACTGCGTATTCTGGCTGGTGACGTAGACGTTGATAAATTCCTAGCAACCACTATGGCCGACACCAATAACCAGTTGGCTATTCAGGTTCGTCAGAAAGTTAAAGGTCTGGCTCGTGCGTTCCGCCGCAACCTGATTTTGGGTGACTCCAGCTCCAACAACAAAGCGTTTGACGGCATTCCACGCCTGATGCACGCAGATCAGAAGATCGATATCGCCGGTGCATCTATGACTTTCTCTATGTTCGACGAACTGGTCGATGCGGTGAAAGATCTTGGTGCTGACTGCATCATGATGCGTTCAGAGCACCTGCGTGCTTATCGTGCGCTGCTGCGTACAGTAAACGTAGGTCCGTCTGAAATCATGATGGAGAACTTCGGTCGTCCGATGCTGTGTCATAACGGCGTTCCGTTCATCATCAACGACTTCATCCCGACCGATTCTGGCAAAGCAAGCATCTACTGCCTGCATCTGTCAGAAGAGAACGGCGTTACTGGTCTGTATGGCGGCGACAACGCAGGTATCGTTGTTGAAAACATTGGTACTGTACAGAACAAAGACGCAGTACGTACCCGTGTGAAGTGGTACTGCTCTCTGGCGAATAAGCACGATAAGGCTATCGCTGCACTGACCAATGTAAAAATTTAATCAGTGTAGTAGATAAGTAGTTATCTATGTTAAAGGGTGGGCTATACGCCCACCCTTTTTGTAGGAGCGAGAAATGCCAGAACAAAAGATGAAGATTACGGAAGAGGCATTTTCGGATTTTACGGGGCATATGTGCCGTGCCGGATTTACCAATTCTATCTCCGATGAACCTTTAACCGAGCGGCAACAAAGTCAGCTATCTGCTTGTTTGCAGGCGGTTCCCTTCTCCCAATCCGTAAACATAACTCCGGCTTCACCATCAGTTTTGGTTGGGAAAACTGTTCAACTTAGTGCAGGTATTAGTATGGGTAAGAGTGCCAGTTCATTCACCTGGAAGTCAGCCAATGATCAAATTGCAACCGTTAACGGCACTGGATTAGTAACTGGCGTAGCCCCAGGCAAAGCAAAAATTACTGCAACTGATCAGGAAACCCAGCTTTCCGCTTCAGTGGAAGTCACCGTAAATCCGGTAGCCGTTCAATCCGTAACGGTAACGCCAGAATCAACGTCTGTTGAGAAAGGGAAATCAGTCAGTCTGAAAGCGAATGTTCAGCCGTCAAATGCGACGAATAAGGCTGTTACCTGGTCTTCCAAAAATGAAGATAAGGCAACGGTAGACCAGAGCGGGAACGTAACTGGTGTAGAAGTTGGCACTGCGACGATTGAGATCGTTTCCCAAGATGGTAGCAAAAAGGCAACTGCAACGGTGGAAGTAACTGCGCCTGTTGTGGCTGTTACAGGCGTCGAAATCGACCCAAATAGCACAACCGTTGAGGCAAACAAAACTGTTCGGCTGACCGCAAATGTCGAGCCGGCAGGAGCCACAAATAAAACCGTTACTTGGGAATCCAAAAATACCGAGTTTGCAACGGTGGACAGCGAAACCGGTGTTGTAACTGGTGTTGCGGCTGGCACTGCCACAATCGAGGTTACTACCCAAGATGGTAGCCACAAAGCGACAGCGACCGTAGAGGTCACTGCCGCACAGGAATAACCGATATTGGGCGGCGAAAGCCGCCCAAGAGGAGAGAAAGCGTTATGAAACCAGCAAAAATTGTTTTATTAGAACCGCAATTTTCCGGTTATTCGGGAATGCTGTGTGGCGTTCAGTTCGAGAACGGGGTATCCGTAGCGGAGTTGCCTTTTATCGATCAGCAGAGGATTTGTGCTTCAATGCGAGCGTCAACAGTAGAGGGCAAAAATGTCTCTCCGTCTGCCGCATACAGTGATCGTGGTGAATTGACAGCAGACCTGATTACCGAGCCAGCAGCGCCTGACATTGTGCCAATGAAACGTGGAACACCAGATGAACCGGCCAAACAGATCCAGGCTTTCACACGAGAAGAGCTGGAGTCCATTGCAGACAACGAAGGTATTGCCGGTCTACGAGTTATTGGTAATCAGGTTGGTGTCAAAGCGAAAGGAATTGTCGAGATGATTGAAGGCATCCTGAAAGCACAAGGCGGTGAGTAATGGCGCAGATCGACTCGTATCGTAGCGGTGAAGCTGTTTCTCTTTCATTTGCCTTCAACGTGCTGGATATCGAATCTGCTACCTACACAGTAAAGGACAGCACCGGGGCTATTCTCGTTGATGGCGAGCCGCTAGAAATTACCAGCGGTCAAATGTCGATTCCGGTTGTCGTGTCGGCTGAATATAACCAGCTCTCTGAGAAAGAGCGAGATCTGCGGTACGTCATTGTGAAGGCTGTTGCATCGGGTCTGACGCATGAAGAGCGGCAAATGTATGTTCTGCTGAATAGTTTTGAACTGTCGATACCAGAACAGTCGTTTGCAACTGTCGCTGATGCTCAAATGCAGGCGATCGATATGCTGAATGGGGACACTTTGCTGTCGGATGGTGAAGGCTTAATGCGCAAGCGTCTCATTGAGGCTACCAGACGAATTAAAACTTTACCGTTCTCAATCCGCAAAATTCTACGTATCGACTTTGACCGATACGATCGCCCTCAAAATATGCTGAATGTGTATGACATTCCGTGGGGAGCAGATGGAGCGTACCGGCATGATTTAGTCGATTGGGAAAAGATGACGCAGGAGAAGTTTGAAGAGTTCCCTGACTACTTCAAAGAAGCGTTGATGCTTGCCGTTGTCAACGAAGCGTGTGAGATCGCAAATGGCAATGATGTTGCCGCAGCACGAGAGGATGGCATTTTGTCAGAGTCAATCGGTGAAACAACCAACATGTACCGTACCGGTAAAGCTGCAAACGTGCATGTGGCTCGCAGTACCTGGCGCTTGCTGGTCAGTTACATCAACAACCGTATGATTGTTCGCCGTGCGTAACGCCAGTCGCATTATTTACTTTTGGTCTAAAGGGTTTTTGGCCAGTAATGAGAGCGACCGACAACAACAGGGAGAGAGCATGAATATTTCATGGCAAACAGAAATTGCGATCTACCGCTTTGGCGCAAAGAACGTTTACGGTGAGGCGCAATTACAATTCGTCAGGAAGACGAATGTCGGCGTGGTTAAGTTCGAACAGAGTAATGAGAAATCGTCAGTTCGTGCTGATAGCTCTGGTAGTCGTGGTAAGGCGAGTCTGGAGCTGTTTGATGCTGTGTTAGTTGTCCCTTTAGAAGCGGCTGTACAACTTGATGATGTGCTGATCCTTGAAGGTCAAAAATTAAAGGTGTCCAGTGTTCATCGCCGCTGGGGGCTACGAGGAAGACCTGGGCATCTTGAAGTAGGGGCGAATATATGGGTCTGAAATACGATGCGCATCAGTTCAAACGTGCGGGGAATCGACTCAACAACAGCCAGAAAGCATTTAAGCGATATCTTATCCGGGACATGGAAAAGCTGGCGCGTTTGGTTGAGCGTCTCAGCCGTGCAATGGCCCCGCTGGAAACCGGATCTCTGGAGACAGCCATCTTTGCCAGGGTGATTAAAGAAGGTTATTCAGGGCTGCGTATTGAGCTTTCTGTGTCTGGAGCAAAACCACGTCAGGGGCATCCGGGCGTAGAAGTAGGTGACTATGCTAAGTACATGGAGCTGGGTAAATACCGACTCGGTTATCTTTCTCGAATGAAGAACGTGACAAACCCACCCATTGCCGGTGTTAAACCCCGTGTTGGGCCACACTTTCTGGAAAGAGCGGTGGAAATTAGCGAGAAGCAGTTCTCAGAAGCGATTCTTGAGGCTGCCAGAAAAGCCGGATTTACGAGAGGTTAATGTGTTTATTGAAGCGTTTGCAAGTTTGATGCAGAAGGCAAAGATTGGCACGGTCGGGACTGACATTTTCTGTCACTACTTGCCTGCCAATGTGAAATCTGGCGTCCTGCTTATTAACCCAAATACCGGTATCAGCATCGATCATGAGCTACAGGGCTTTTATCACGAATCATTCACAATCATTGTGCGTGGTTCGTCAATTACTACGACGGTTGAGAAAACCAATAAAATCATTGAGATGTTTCCAGTAGAGGAAACGGAATCTGGTGGTGTTTATTTTCGACTTGTACGACCGATGGCGATGCCAATCATTTATCCCAAAAATGATGGGGCATTAATAGAAGCAGGCATTCCTGTTGAATTTGCTGGCTATTTATTGAATTAACTCAATTAGTAAGTATATACTTACCATTAGCGCAATGAATGCGTAGAATTAACGGAAAAAGGAGTTTTCCATCAATGTCTAATACCCATGTAAAAAACATCAAACTTGGTGCCTGTAAGGTGTCGTTTGGTGGTGTGGATTTGGGTTACACCAAAGGTGGTGTTCAGGTTGAAGTAGCCACTGAAACGCTGAAAGTCACCGTCGATCAGTTGGGGCAGACCGTAATTTCCGAATTAGTTCAGGGGCGCAACATTACCATCACCGCGCCTCTGGCTGAGTCTGTACTCCAAAACATGGTTGACCTGATGCCTGGTTCTACTCTGAGCGAAGATGACAACTCTGTCACGATCACATCTGCACAGGGCGTTAACCTGATTGATGTGGCGAAGGAGCTGGTTCTGACTCCGCAGGACACCACCGACTATGTGTTGACCATCCCGAAAGCGGCAACCGCGGGCAACTTCACTATGACCTACCAGTCTGATGATGTTCGTGTGTTCTCTGTTCAGTTCAGCGCATACCCGGATGATGAAGGCGTTCTGGGCAAAATGAGCGGTCCTAAACCGGTAAAAACTGTGTCGATCTCACCGGAATCTCCAACCGTAAAAGCTGGAGAAACTGTGCAACTGACAGCCGAAATCACTCCAGCTGATGCCGCAGACAAAACCGGTGTTTGGGAATCCGAAGACCAGGAAAAGGCCACGGTAGATCAAACGGGTCTTGTGCGCGGTGTGGCGCAGGGTACTGCAAACATCTCCTTCACCAGCAATAGCGGTTCTAAGAAGGCTACTAAGTCAGTAACGATTAACTCCGCAGATTAATCAGTAATTAAGCAGAGGCTCAGGATGAGCCTCTCTTTTAAAAGGATTTTAACCAATGACCAAATTACTCGATCTCGATTCCATTCTGCCTCCGAAGAAAAGCATCAAATTTGGCGGTCAGGAATATCCCATTGTTGAAATGACGGTAGGTCTGTTCGTTTCCATCAAGCAGATGGAAGGCAAAGATCTCATGAACATGTCTCCTGTTGAGCAAGTGACAGCTTATGCAGATCTGGTTCGTAAGGTTATCCCTTCAGTACCTGACGAAGTTCTTGAAAAACTGACTGTTCCGCAACTCCAGCAGATCTTCACCTTCGCTATGGAAGTGATTGATGAAGAAAACGAAAAAGCGGCTGGCGAAGGGGCAAAGTAATTTCCCGCGATGAATCCGGGACAAGGACCGTTTCAATAGATCTCGGATTCTATTTCAGTCGTGTAGTTGCTCACTACGCCGTGTCGCCATTAGAGCTATTGAACATCCCTCTCACGATGTTCTGGATGCTCAGTCGCAATATAGACCGTCTGCGTGCGGAAGAGGATGTCCGCAACTTACAAGTCGCTCGTGCGTCCCAGGCGGATGGCGAGGCTGTGAAGGCGTTCATGGAGGGTTTGCAACTCAGGATTGGAAGACCAGTCGTAACAGATAAAGTCTACGATCCAAGCCAGGATAAGGCAGACCCTGACGCCAAAGAGCAACTGATGCAAATATTTGGCAGAGGATGACAAGGGAATGTCACAAAACGTAGAGTTTATCCTGTCGCTGGAAGACAAACAGTTTACAGCGTCAATCGATCGTGCGGGGAAACTGCTTACTCGATTTGGTGAGCAGGTAACAAAGCCTGCTCAAAAAATCCAAACCTTTGAACGCTCTTTGGGTTCGGTCGCCCGTATCATTGGCGTTCTGGAAAGCAAGCTCGATTCTACGGCAGATAAACTACAGGATGTAGCTGCCGGTTTTGAGCTTGCTTCAGATGCTACGCGTAAAATGCGTGGCAACATCACCAGCCTCAATTCTGGTC
Source organism: Escherichia sp. MOD1-EC7011 (assembly GCF_002965005.1). Lineage (NCBI taxonomy): Bacteria > Pseudomonadati > Pseudomonadota > Gammaproteobacteria > Enterobacterales > Enterobacteriaceae > Escherichia > Escherichia sp. MOD1-EC7011. Next base: position 11,833 of record NZ_PTRD01000069.1, on the reverse strand, counting down.
TTAAAGCCCTAATTGAGCGCGTCGATACGACAACTTCTTCAGTAGATAAACTCACCGCGTCATTACGAAAAGTGCAATCAGAGCTAAATGATTTCTCTGATTGGGCGACCTATGCAAGCAAAAGCGCAAGCCGCTTTGGTACGGAGGTCAAAGAAGCCTCTGCGTCCGTGAGTGGCATGAATACGCGCCTTAATACCACGACGAAGCGACTCAGTAATTGGGGTGTCACAACGAGTCAGGCTGCCGAGGGACTGAAAAAGGTTCGTGAGCAGATGGACGAAGTTATCGGACGTCAGCAACTGATTAGCAAGCCGGTACGCGTTCGTACATCTGGAAGTGGCGATGGTGGTAGCGGGCGGCGTAGCGGCGCTTCTGGCCATAGCGGTAAAAGTAACGAAGGAGGTATGTTCTCTGGCCTTCGTGGCAACATTTTCCTGCTTGGCGAGATCGGAGATGCAGCCAGAACGGTTACTGACATCATGTTTGGGTGGCAGAAGCCTATTGTTGAAGCTGCGGCCGAAATGGAACGTATGCGGGTGATGCTTCGAGGGTTGAATAAGGAGAAGTCCAACCCTGGCCAGGCTGCCGCTGATGATATGAAGTACATCGTGGATATGGCTAAGAGCGCCCCATTTGCGATGGAAGCTCTAACCGATTCGTTCGTTAAATTCCGCTCAGCAGGATTAGATCCAACAGATGGCTCTTTAAAGACTCTTGTCGATTCCGTTGCTCGTTTTGGTGGGGATAGCGAACTTCTGAAGCGTGCATCCATTGCTGTTCAGCAGATGTCTGGTAAGGGTGTTGTATCGATGGAAGAGCTTCGCCAGCAATTAGGTGAGGCGATTCCGACAGCAATGAACGCAATGGCCAAGGCTGCTGGTCTGACAATGGGCGAGTTAACTAAAGCTGTAGCATCTGGAACGGTAGAAGCCAAAAACGCACTGGCACTTATGTTCAAAGAGTTGAAGATGCAGAACGAGGGGGCTGCGTCCGAAATGATGAACACTTTTACCGGTACGTTGGCGCAGATGCAGACGGCCTTTACGCTATTTGCGGATAAAGTTGGCCAAGCTGGTTATTTGTCCTCTTTAAAAGAGGGGATGAAAGAACTTACCTCTTTGATGAATAGCACAGATGGTATGTCTTTTGCTCACTCATTGGGAAGTGGATTGACAACGGCTGTGGATGGCTTGCGTGATTTGGCAATGTGGCTGATTAAAAATCAAGAACTGGTCATTGCCTTCGGCAAGGTAGTAGCTGCTATGGTGGCCTTTAAGCTACTTAAGGCTGGTATTTCTGGAGTTATAGGAACTGCCAGTCAGATGACGTCTGCTTTTGCGAATATGTCTACCACTATACAAGGGACATTTAATCTCGCTTCCACAGCCGTTAAACGATTTAATCGGGCAGCGAGCATGGGGCTATCACCTATACCATCTTTAATCTTCGCTATTCGTAATGCGTTCAGTGGATTGGTTGCGTTCATGGCCGCAAATCCGATAGGTTTTGCTTTTACCGCAGCAGTAACAGCAGTGTCATCGCTGATTTTTTACATGCAGGTACTCAGAGGAAAAATTGAGGATGTCGTAAATAAAGTCAGAGAGATACCTGAAGCAATGACGGCGGCAGATCGCGCGATGCTGGAGTCTGCAAAGCGAGAGAAAGATCGTCAGATCAGCAAGCTAGAGAAGGAGGTAACAACAGGTAAACGATCACAGGTTTCAAGAGATGGGCTGGTTTATGAAACAGATGTTGACGTTAACAGCACCAAACAACAACTTGAAAACCTAAAGAAAGAACGCGATGACATAGCTAAAACACTTGGCGAAGGCATTGAGAAGAGCGTCTATAAAAGCGTCACCAAAGGTTTAGACGATGCAATTGCCGAAGTAAACCAGAAGGCAAACGTCTCTTTGGTTGCAAATGCTAAGGAGTTGGAGCAGCTTAACAAGAAGAATGAGGAGATTGCCGGCAGAACTGACCTATCTGATCACGAGAAGAGTCAATTAAGAGGCGCGAATAACGCAAAAATCGAGCGTTTATATTCTGAGGCGGATCTTCAAAAACTCAAAGGTTATCAGGATATTCAGAAGGGTATTCTTAATGATCTTGTTAACTTAAATGAGGATTTTAAAAAGGCTACAACGGCAAATAATACTGAACAGCTCAAAGAAATTCAGGCTCGGATTGATGCTCAGATAGCTAACAAGAAATCGATAGAAGAGCAGATCGAAAATGTTACGACCAGCCTTAGTGTGAAAGCTGGTAGCGGTCTTAAGTCAATTAATGGCGGTAAAATTGGTGAGTTTTCAAGCACACCAGTTGATGCTAATTCCAAAACTATGACTGGTTTTTGGAAACAGCAGATGGACTCTAAAAGGTATCAAAGAGTCAATCTAGATGGTTCCGCATTATACGACTTACAAGGTCAACCTGTTGTTGGGCCTCGACAACTCAAGGAGCAATTAAGACAGAAGAAAATTTACGGTGATGTGAAATTAGAGCAGTTGTCAGAAAATGACCGCATCGCAGTAATTAAGACTCTGACAAAAGCTCGTGAACTTGATGCTGAAGCAGCGGATAAGGCAGCAAACCGTACCGCAAAAGCAGCCGAGAGAGCAGCAAAGAAAGAACAGGCAGCGCAACAGAAACTGGCAGCCGGATACCAGAAGGCTCTGGACAAAGCCGATCAGCTTATGGGGCAAATGGGTGAAAGCTCTAAGGCTACGGTATCGTTTGATCAGTCTCTTCGCGATACAACGAAATCGCTGACAGATTTGGCTAATGCGGTTCCTAACGAGTTCATCACTCAAGAGATGATCGACAAGGCGAAAAAACGTCTTGAAGACCTCAAAAATGCGACACCTGAATATCGCGAGATGTTTAATCGCCGCAATGTTGAGCAGATGATCTCCACTTGGGCACCGGAGGCGGATTCCATTATTAGTGCTGGCTATACGCCGTCTCGCGAAGAGAAAGTTGCTGATTTCGAAGACACCTACAACCGCAATCTCAAAGCGTTGATAGAACTTCGTGATAAGGCGTCTGATCCTAAAGTCGTGGCGCTTTATACAAAGAAAATCAATCAACTTATTGCTGCTGGCAATACCGCGCTCATTAAAGAGACAGGGACTGCGACGCAGAAGTTAGCACTGGAATACGAAAACCTGGCAGAGCAGATCGAAAGCACCTGGACTGATTTGTTTAGTGGCTTAACTGATGTCCTGACTGATTTCGTTATTAACGGGAAGATGAGCTTCTCCAGCCTATCTCAGTCCATTTTGAAAGATATCACCAATATGGTCGTGAAGTCGCAGATCACGCTGCCTCTAATGAACATGTTGGGGATGGGAACCACCGCAGCTGGTAGTTCACAGAGTGGTAATTTGCTGACCGGGGTTGCTTCCGCCGTTGCCAATCAAGAGGTACGAATGGGCAACACTGTTAACGGCGACAAGTCGGTAGGAGAAGCCACGAAGGAGACGTCCAGTTCGGTAACTGGATTGGGGCAAACGACACAGCAGACCACCAGCGCAATTGGCACAGCAACAAATGCGATTGGTAGCTGGGTATCAGGACTATTTGATAGCACCGAAGCCAAAGATGCTGAGACAAAAGCAGTGAAGGATTCCATCTTCTCGATGCAGAACCTCAGCTCTGTTACCGGTGCTCTGTCTGCCGCGTTTGCAATGCTTGGAGCTAATGCTTCCGGCTCTGGTAATAAGTGGTTGAATTTCGGCGCGACAGTTGCATCTGGGTTGGTTTCAGTATGGGCAGGTGGTGGTTTCGACAGTGTGACATCAAGCTCTGCTAAAACCGCAACTAGCAGTGTGGCTGACGGAACTAAAGGCATTCCTGCAATCCCGAAGTTTGCAAATGGAGGAATATTCGGAAAAGACGGCGTGATCCCGCTCCGGGCATACCAGAAAGGCGGTATTGCTAACTCACCTCAATTAGCGTTGTTTGGGGAAGGTTCTATGAATGAGGCGTATGTTCCATTGCCTGATGGCCGAACAATCCCTGTAACGCTCAGTACCGATGGTATGAGTGGAGGCGGAAATGTTCTTTCTCCTGTATCAATTGAGATCAACGTCCATAGTGACGGTAGCACAACTGAATCCGGCGATACAGAAAGCATATGGAATAATGCAGCTCAGCGGGTGAAAGCCGTCGTACTTGAGACTATCGCTCAAGAAAAACGCCCTGGCGGATCACTCAACCCAAACACTCAACGTAACTAACTATCGACTGCCCCGACGGGGGCAGTCTCACAAGGATGTGAGATGGAAAGACAAACGTTTAATTGGTATCCAGATTACGAATCTGAAAAAAGCGTAAAACCGAATGTAACGGTACTTAATTTTGGTGATGACTACGAGCAGCGACAGGCTCAAGGTCTTAATCGTATTAAAGAAGAATGGTCGTTAACCTTTACCAGATCATACAACGAAATTAATGCAATCGATGACTTCCTGACTGAGCGATCAGGCGTTGAATCGTTCTATTGGGTTAATCCAAGAGGCAAGCAGATTGTAGTTGTATGTGACAGTCATACGGTCAAGCGATATCAGGGGTACTGTGTCTTAACTGCTACATTCAGACAAGTATTTGAGGCTTAAGCATCTGGATAAGTAAGTACTGATTTACTATCATTGTGGCGCTGACAGGATGTTAGCGCCTACTTATTTCAAGGATGAAACAATGGGAATTAAAGCTGATATTCAGAGCTTATCTCCCTCTGCACTCATTGAGTTGTTCGTACTGGATATGTCGAACACAACTTCAGGGGGGAAGCTATTCTTCCACGCCGGAACAAACGAACTGATGCAACCAGTCGTCTGGCAAGGAGTGACATACGAGCCGTGGCCAATCAAAGCATCAGGCTTTGACAAAACGGGCCAGGGAACGTTGCCACGTCCAAAAATTCAGGTATCGAACTTTGCCGGAACCGTCTCTGCGGAAGTTCAGGCAAACGACGATCTTGTTGGCTGCCGCATTATTCGCAAGATGACGCTGGCTCGCTTCCTCGATGCCGTTAATTTTAAAGACGGTAATCCAACAGCAGATCCAAACCAACATTTCCCGGATGAAATGTGGTTTATCGAACAGAAAACGCTCGAAACTCATCAGGTTGTCGAGTTTGAGTTGTCCAGTGTGTTCGATTTGATGGGGGTGCAACTGCCGTATCGTCAGATCATTAAAAACACCTGCCCGTGGAAATACCGAGGGCCAGAATGCGGCTATACCGGTCCATATTTCGACAAAAATAACCAGCAGACGTCTATGTCTGGTGCTGATTACTGCACAAAACGTTATGACGCCTGTAATGCGCGTCGGAATTATTTTGCCAACGGAGTGATCCATTTTGGCGGGTTTATTGGAGCTACGCGATATGGGTAATAAAGCAATCCCTGAGCTTGGCTCTGATGTTATGCAGCAAATCTATCTCTGCGCCATAAATCGCTACCCTAATGAAGCGTGTGGCTTTCTGGTGAGAACTAATGGCGACAAATATCGCTTTATGGAAGCGCGAAATGTTTCGGAGAACCCGCAGAACACTTTTGTAATGCACGTTGACGACATTATAGCGGCAGAGGATGCAGGTGACGTAATCGCAATCTGGCATTCACATACTGATGAATCAGCAGAAGCATCTGATGCCGATCGTGCAGGCTGTGAAGCGACGGAAGTTCCGTGGATGATTCTGGCTATTCGCAAGAATGTTGAGGGAGATGCCCCTTTCCATTTTAGCGAGATGAATGTGATCACACCTGATGGTTTCGAAATGCCATACCTGGGTAGACCGTATGTATTTGGCGTATTCGATTGCTGGATGTTGTGTCGGGACTATTTGAAGCGTGAGTTTAACGTCGAGCTTAACCCGAACGCACACCTGCATATTCCATCGTGGTACACCGGCGATAACGACATTCTCGACCAGAACTACCGAAACGAAGGGTTGGTACGGCTTGCGCCTGGAACAGAGCCTCAACGTGGGGACGTCTTCTTTATTCAATACGGGAAAATGCCAGATCACTGCGCGGTTTATATCGGCGATGGAATGATTCTTCATCACCAGATCGACCGTCTTAGTTGTCGTGCTTATTACGGCGGAATGTATCAGAAACATACGACGCATCACTTGCGTCACAGAGACTTGCTCAAGGGAGATGAGACGTGTCTGAGTTAGTTCATGTGCAGCTTGGCGGACCTATGGCTAAACATTTTGGTCGCCACTGGCATCTAAAGGTGCGCAATACAAAACAGGCTCTGGATTTAATTGAAGCCAACAAGCCTGGGTTTAAAGCATGGATGAAGCGCAATATCAAAACCTATGACAGTTACCACATCCAGATCACCAATAAACAGGGCCACAAGTGGTCTGTTGACGAAAGTGAATATCAGATGATGGGGCAGTCTGACAACATTGCCAAAATCCGCATTACACCTGTTCCGCGAGGAAGCGGTGGATCTGCTTTTGGGTGGTTTCAGACGGTAGTAGGGGCCGCTTTGTTGGTTGTATCGGCGGTAGTGATGCCTGCTTTAGCACCTCTCGGTTTGTCACTGATGATGGGCGGCATATCACAAATCATATCGCCGCAAGCCACTAACGAAAGTGTGAGACAGGCAGATAACTCGAACTCTTATTATTTCGACGGCCCTCAAAATACAGAAAACCAGGGCAACCCAGTACAACTTATCTATGGCGAGGAAATTCTGGTTGGCTCACAGGTTGTGAGTTCTTCAATCACGATTGACCAGCTAATGTAAACAAGGATTTTTTGAACATGGAACAGTTCAAGAAGAAAAAGCTACCGCTGTTTATTGCCGGTGCGGGTGGTAAAAAAAGCAGCAAAAGCTCCAGCCGTACACCGGTTGAAGCCGACGATACCGTAAATTCTCGTGCAATGGCCGCTATCCTCGATCTTCTTGGGGAAGGGGTAATTGGCGGCTTAGTAAATGGCGCAAGATCTATTTTTATCGACGATCTGCCGATTGTAAATGAGGACGGTTCCTCCAACTTCAGCGGAATCACATGGGATTTTCGCGACGGTTCACAAGACCAGACTCCAATGTCTGGCTTTGATTTCGTTGAAACGCCTAAATCCGTCAATATCCAGTTAAAAAAAACACATTATGTAACGGTTTCAATCGATAACGATGAAGCTGATCGGGTTCGTGTCATCATGAAGTTTCCTTCTTTGCGAAGCATAGATAAAAAAACTGGTGACACGAACGGTACGACTGTTGAGTACAAGTTCCAGATAGCAAATGGCGACTCAACATTTGTAGATGTGGTCGCGGAAGGTGAAAAAAGCGTTGGCATTAAGCTAACAGCAAAGAAGACCGGCGTTTATTACCGTAGCTACGAGCTGAAGCTGCCTAAGCCTGGACGCGCATACAAGGTTCGTGTAGTCCGTATTACCGATGATAACAGTAGCCAGTATCTCTATAACGATACATGGGTGGATTCAATCGGGGAAATTGTCGATACACCGATGAACTATCCAAACTCTGTTTTGGTTGGATTGAAGGTAAACTCTGAGCAATTCGGCAGCACCATGCCATCTCGCTCTTATCTGGTGCGTGGCCTAAAAATTCGAGTACCTTCAAACTATAACGAGTCCAGTAACACTTACGCTGGGGTATGGGATGGCACTTTTAAGCTGTTGTCTTCTTCGAACCCCGCGTGGATTCTCTTTGATTTGCTGACCAATGCTCGATATGGCCTTGGTCAGTATGTGTCGGAATCTATGATTGACCTTGGCCAGTTGTACCAGATTGGTCGATATTGTGACGAAGAGGTCGATGATGGCTTTGGTGGCAAAGAGAAACGCTTTGCAATCAATACGCAGATCACCAGTCGACAGGACGCATACCGGCTAATTCAGGATATTGCTGGAGCATTCCGCGGCATGGTGTTTTGGGCTGGTGGGATGGTTAACATCATGCAGGATAGCCCATCAGATCCGGTAATGATGTTTACCAACTCTAACGTCAAAGATGGATTGTTTACCTATAAAGGTTCTGCGCGTAAAGATCGCCCATCCGTTGCGCTCGTAACCTACAACAACAAGGAGGACGGTTATAAGCAAAACATCGAGTACGTTGAAGATCAGGACGCAATGCGCCGTTATGGTGAGCGTAAGACAGAAGTCGTAGCATTTGGCTGTACAAGCCGAGGGCAGGCTCACCGAGTTGGTTTATGGCTTTTATATACCGCCAGAATGGAGTCGGATGTAATTACATTTACTGCCGGCTTAGACGCGTCATTTCTGATGCCTGGTGAAACCGTTCTGATTCAGAACAAATATCGCGCAGGCAAACGTAACTCAGGTCGAATTGTGGCGTTTACCAAAAACAGCGTCACACTCGATGCGCCTGTGTCGTTAGCCAAAGGCGGCTGCTTTATTCGAATACTGAATCAGGAAGGCAAAATCGTTGAACGCGATGTTCTTGAAACTGGCGAAAATATAACAAAAGTTACGTTTTCAAAAGCCCTGTCTTCGGCTGAGACGCCTGTTTTGAACGGCGTCTGGACTATTACAGAACCAGACCTCGAACCTATGCGCGTTCGCATCGTTAACATCGCGCAGGGGGAAACGCCGGGTAGCTTTGACATCACCGCTGTTGAGAACAATCCGTCTAAATATGAGGCGATCGACAATGGTGCAACGCTTATCCCGCAAAATACGACGGTATTGGACCCGACTTACTCCAAGCCGTCTAATTTGCAAATCACCGAAGGGACTTATCTCTCAAGCCCTGGCAACCTGTCAGTAAAACTGACTGCAACATGGGAAGGGAAATCTCCAGAGTATTGGATCAGTTGGCGACGTTCTGATGAAAACAATGTATCGAACTGGCAATCGGCGCGTGTAACCGAAGAGCAATACGAAATCGTTAATGTTGCGGAGAATGGACGCTACGACTTCCAGCTGTATGCGGTTTCATTCAACGGTAAAAAAACAGAGATTATCAGTACCGTTTATCAGGTGCTGGGCACAATGACACCGCCGGATGCCCCAACGTCATTAACGGCCGTTGGGGACTATCGTAATGTGATACTGAATTGGGTTAATCCAGATTCGGTAGACCTTGATCACATTAATGTTTACGCATCCCAGACCAACAATCTGGATACAGCGAAACTGATCGCAGAGTCTGCAAGCACCACCTTTACACATGCTGGTCTTGGGGATAGCGAAACGTGGTATTACTGGGTTCGAGCATCGAACAAGCGAGGTATGTTAAGTCCTCCGAACTCAAACTTGGGGACAGAGGCGACAACTCGCGATGTACTGTCGTTCCTGACAGGCAAAATTACGTCTTCTGAACTTGGCCAGGCTTTACTTGAGGAAATCGACTCAAAAGTATCTCAGGAGGCGGTGGATTCCATCTATGAACAGATGGATGAAAGTCTGAAAAGCCTTGATGACAAGTTTACAGAGACAGATCGGCGGCTTGAAGAAGCTCAAAACGATCTTAAAACGGATGTTTCCAGTACTGTAAGCAAGGTGGAAGACGCACTTAAGGAGGTTGCAAACTCTAACGCTGCCTTAATTCAGTTGCAGGAAACTGTATCAGAGCAGGGTAAAGCTGTAGCTGGAGCTGTTGAGGCGGCAAATGCAGCACTTGACAATTCATCGGCTTTAATTGCGGAGGAGCGTGAAGCACGAGTTGAGGGTGACTTGGCAAACGCGAAAGAAATCGAGGCGATGAAGTCAACTGTAGATAGCAGTTTAGCCACCATTGAAGAAATGAAAAAAACCGTGGCTGAAGTTGAACGTTCTAGTGCCGAAGTTACGACAAACATTGAGGCATTGGCTAAAACAAACATCGATCTTGCTTTGCGTCAGGATGAAGATCAGCACAAGCAGATGGTGAGTAATGCGAAGATCACCACAACTCAGAAGGCTTTTGCAGACGATATATCTGCAATGGCTACGAAAATGGAAGAAATTCGCGCTGAAATAAATGAGGATATCAGAGCTTCAATCACTGAAGAAACAACGGCTCGTGTAGATGCTGATAATGCTATTGCAAGCAGAATCACCAAACTTGAATCAAAGATTAACGATGATATTTCTGCCGCAATTGTGAGTGAACAAGAGGCACGAGCTAGTGCCGATGAAGCACTTTCAAAAGAAATACTATCGTTACAAGCCAAAATTGAAGGCGATATTAGTGCAGCTATATCTGAAGAAAAAATTGCCCGAGCAACTGCTGATGAATCTTTAGCACAACAGATAACCACATTGAAGAGCCAGACGGGTAAAGATATTAAGGCGGCTGTAGCAGAAGAGACGAAAGCCAGAACTGACGCTGATTCGGCTTTGGCTTCTAGTATCACTAATCTACAGGCGCAAACGAGCAAAGATATTAATGCCGCGATTACGTCTGAGGCGACTGTGCGCACAAACGCCGACAATGCTCTAAGTGGACGAATTGACACCTTAAAAGCATCAGTTGATGGAAATACAGCGACAATTCAAGAGCAGGCAACTGCTATTGCTGATACTAACAAAAAGGTTTCAACCGCGTGGACGTTGAAGATGGAAACGTCAACAAGTGGTGGGCAAAAATATGTCGCAGGTATTGCGCTTGGAATTGACACCACGGGGCTTTCCCAGTTTTTGGTGCAAGCAGATCGATTTGGTCTAGTCAACTCAGTTAACGGAAAGATCACCACACCATTTGTTATCGAAAACAGCGTTGCATACATGAATGGTGCGTATATTAAGGATGGTACTATCACAAATGCAAAGGTAGGTGACTTGCAATCAACAAACTTCGTAAGCGGACGAGCCGGATGGCGATTTGGTAAAAATGGAACGCTTGAGATCAACAGCAATAGTGGCGGCAATGGGAGATTGGTTATAAATGGTCAGAGGATTGACGTTTATGATGACAATAATGTCCTTCGAGTTAGGATTGGTCAGCTTTGATTGTGGAAAAAAATAATCATTTCTGTAAAAATAGGTAGGTACTAACTTAATGGTGGGCATGGAACGCCCACCATATCTAGGAGCAAAGGATAAATGTGGTACAGGGAAGGTACAATAAATCTCACTAAAGGAAATAAAACTGTAGTGGGAACAGGCACAGCCTGGGGAGTGACGGCGAACGGCGTCCTTCCAGGTATGATATTGATTGGCCCCGATAATAAGTTATATGAAATAAAATCAATCGAGAGTGACACTTCGTTAACTCTTGTTGAAGCCTACGGTGGCAGCACCCAAACAAATGTTCCGTGCAGAATAATTACGACCTATGAAGGTGATTTGACCCAATTTAGTGCTCGTTTTACTGCGCTTATGTCTCGCATGTCAGCCGATTCAAAAATGATGCGTAGTTGGCTGACTGCTGTGGATGAAATAACAATTGAGCGTGAAGATGGCACGGAATTAACCGTAAAATCCCTTACGCAGATCGTTAATGAGCACAATGAGAACCTAGAATGGTATAAAGAAAATACTCCCATAATTAACACCGCTGCACAAAAAGCTAAAGAGGCGGCAGCGAGCGCAACAGCGGCCAAAAAATCAGAAACTAACTCAAAAGCGAGTGAGACAGCTTCAAAGACCAGCGAAACTAATGCGAAAAATAGCGAGGTAGCTGCAAAATCGAGTCAGAGTGCTGCCGCCAACTCCGCTACCGCAGCAAAAAACAGCCAGGATGCAGCAGCCGAAAGCGAGAGTGCTGCAGCTGGTTCTGCGACTTCAGCAGCTGGATCAGCAACTGCTGCGGCTAACAGCCAGAAAGCCGCGAAGACGAGCGAAACTAACGCAAAGTCCAGCCAGACGGCAGCGAAGACCAGCGAAACGAATGC
>NZ_PTRD01000068.1:0-18705 GCF_002965005.1 Escherichia sp. MOD1-EC7011 | reverse complement strand
GAAGACGAGCGAAACTAACGCAAAGTCCAGCCAGACGGCAGCGAAGACCAGCGAAACGAATGCTAAAGCCAGCGAAACTGCGGCGAAAAGCAGTCAGGATGCAGCGGCCCAAAGCGAGAGTGCCGCAGCCAGTTCTGCAAGCGCGGCGGCTGCTTCTGCCACTGCATCAGCTAACAGTCAAAAAGCAGCAAAAACCAGTGAAACCAACGCAAAGGCGAGCGAGACTGCGGCGGCGAACTCGGCGCAAGCATCGGCAGCAAGCCAGACAGCAGCTAAAGCAAGTGAAGACGCAGCCAGAGAGTATGCAAGCCAGGCAGCGGAGCCGTATAAACAAGTTTTGCAGCCGTTGCCTGATGTGTGGATACCGTTTAACGATTCACTGGATATGATTACCGGGTTTGCTCCTGGATATAAGAGAATCACAGTTGGTGACGATGTTATTGCATTGCCGTCTGAAAAGGTTGTTTCATTTACCAGGGCGTCAACTGCAACGTATATAGATAAGTCTGGGTGTTTTGCTGAATCAGCGATAAATGAACCACGTTTTGAAAAAGATGGTCTGCTCATTGAAGGTCAGAGAACGAATACTTTTTCTTATACGAATACACCAGTATCGTGGAACTATGACACTGCTAACTTAACTATTACCACGGGAGTTGATGAGTATGGTTTCAGTTATGGTTTGTTTGGCGTTAAAGAAACATCCACAACTGAAAGGGCGACATTAATTTCTACTGGATATACCAGGGTTATTTCAGTTTCGGCAAATGAATCAGTTACTTTATCCTGCAGAGTTAAAAAAGTAAGTGGGGATGGTATTATCACGTTGCGTCCAAGAATATCATATGTTAACGACGATGGCTCAAGTAACACACTGACCGCTGGCGCATATATTGATTGCGAGACTGGCGATATGTTGAGTTATTCTGGAGGTGAGGCGGCAACTTATAACATATTCAGAGAGTCTAATGGATGGATTCGTGTTGAGTTTACCTACAAATCACCAGAAGCAAAAAATATGTATGGGCGTTTTGAGTTTGGAGCACATCAACGATCAATCAAGTCTGGCGATAAATTAATGTTAACAACCCCTCAATTCGAAAAGGGACTAAACGCGTCATCTTTTATCATCACAACAGAGGTCGGTGCCACGAGAGCAAGTGACCAGGTAATCATACCTATACCTTTCAATTGGGCAACTCCACCAGTTAGTGTTCTCATGGAAGTTAATGTTAATTGGGATTCTGAAATGCCTAATTTAGAAGGCTCTGCGCGTTTGCTTAATATCTCAATTACAGGGGCGACGACTGAAGTTTCTGATGAAAGTTATATGTATTTTGGTTTTACCAATCGTGGTAAAAGGATAATTATCACCAATGGCAAAGGAACAAAAACAGAATATAAAGCATATGGGAATAGAGAGAAAAGGAAATTTGTTACTGGCTTTAAGTTTACAGAAGATAAACAGTTGCAGGTTGTTGTTGATGGAATTTTAGGTGGCAGCTCCCCGTCTCTGCATACATTGCAACGTTATACTGCCGGTAATATTAATATCGGTGGACAATCATCCAGTGGCAACAGACACCTGTTCGGTCATGTGAAAAATTTACGCATTTGGCATAAAGAATTAACTGAGGCACAAATGGGGGAGAGTATTAAATGAAAGATTTAACACTCAAATTTGCAGACAGGACCGACTTTTCGACCTTTATGGATAGCATTGGTTATGAAGATGACGAGGTAATGCAGAACAATGTTCTCATTGATGTGATAGGTAACGTGTACAAAGAAACCGGAGAACTTACTGAAGATGGCGAGCCGGTATGTGTTAAGGAAGACGGATATTTTGTAAACGTGCGCATCATTAATGATGCAAAAAAATCGTCAATATTCGATAAATACGCGGTTGTTGTTGAGCATCAACTTCGTGGCTGGATGTGAGGTAGAGAAATGGCTACATCGACAGTAATTCCAGGAGATATCACCAAGCTAAAGGGGGATGTCAGTAAAGCTAAGGAAGATATTTCATCAATTAGCGGAAAAGTATCAACGCTTCAGACTGATATGGACAGTGCAAAGCAGGATATCAGTACCAGATACACAAAAACAGAAGTGGATAATAAGCTGAAAAACAAAGTGGAAGTGAACGATCTGGAAAGCGGTCGTTATGGCGGAGATTTTTATCCACTGACAGGTCGTGAAGCGTTTTATTTATGGGGATTGGGCACAACTACAGCGGCGGCAAATCTTTATCTTAATCCTGACCCTGCAATTTCGTCTGTGCTGCGGTCAACATCGTCTATCCGCTATAAACATTCAGTAGAGACGATAGATTCAGAGCACGCCGATCTCATTTTCAGGATGCGCCCTGTGTGGTACAGGTCGCAATGCGAAAATGACAGGCGTGACTGGGGATTCTATGGATTGATTGCCGAGGAAGTTGGAGAAATTGCCCCTCAGTTTGTACACTGGCGACCAGCCAACGAAGATGATGCACCGGAAACCATTTCCAGCAATGGCCTTGTTGCCGAAGGTGTAATGTACGAACGTCTGGTTGTTCCACTGATTCACCATATCCAGAAGCTGACTGAAAGAGTTGATGAACTTGAGTCAGAATTAAAGTTGTTATCCGTTTCCCGAAGCGATATCGGATAAAGGAGGAGTAATGGATATAACACCTTTCCTTCATGCACTTTGTGCTGTGGCTGCGCAGGTACTGGTTGGTCTTTTTACCGGAAACTGGGCTTACGGTGCGATAGCTGGTTGTACGTTCTTCATTGCGCGTGAACACACCCAGGCAGAATATCGCTGGATTGAAATGTTCGGGCATGGCAAGCGTATGAATATGCCGTGGTGGGGCGGTTTTGATCCGCGCGCTTGGGATGTGGCAAGCCTGATGGATTTTGCGATTCCACTTTTAGCGTGCACATTATTATATATTTTTATTTAATATAAGATTAACTGAGATATAGCTTACGCAAAGAAGGCAATAAATATAAAGAGAGATGTTCTGAGGTAATTTATTGTTGGTGTTTAAGTTTATTTACAGATAGGTAAGTGCATACCTATATAAAAAAGATAAAATGTGATATAAATCCGCCATCCCGATTTGACTTTTCATGGAGGAAAATATGTCGAACGAGATGGCGGGCGTAACAACAGAGCAAGTTGAGCGCATTGCCGCGATCGTTGCTCGGGAGGTTGTCGGCAAATTAGGTAAAGAGCTACGTGAAGAAATTGGCCAGGAGGTCAACGATCAGCTGAAAACCTACTTTGGTGATATGACCCCGGCGCAACATAGTATTCAACACTCCAATCTGGACAAACTCCTTAACCGGTTGGACTCCATCTCAAGTGGGTTCTTTGGCGGCATTGTTTCTAAAATAACGTCGTTCATTATTACCGCACTGCTTTTGGGGTTAGCCGCGTATGGCGTAAAAAGTGGACTGCAATAACAGGAGATCAAGGATGAAGACTCCGAGAGGCATTCGTAATAATAACCCCGGTAATCTGGATAAAGGATCACCGTGGCAAGGTCTGGTTGCGAATCCAGACGAACCGCGCTTTTGCACGTTTAAAGACCCTGTTTGGGGGATTCGTGCGCTGGCGGTGACTCTAATTACCTACCACGATAAACGTCGCGCAAAAGACGGCTCAAGTATCGATACCATTCGTGAAGTTATTGAACGCTGGGCACCGCCGAATGAAAACAATACTGACGCCTACATTAATGAGGTGTCTAAAGCCGTTGGTGTAACCGCAGACATGATCATCGATCTGCATGATTACGACATCCTTCGACCTTTGGTTGAGGCAATCATTCGCCACGAGAATGGCCGAGGCCCGCTAAAAACGCTGAACACCTGGTATACGGCAGAAGTTATTGAGGAAGGTCTGCGTCGAGCTGGCGTCGTTAAGCCGGTGAAAACCGTGAAGGCTGTTCCTGTAACTAAAGAAACCGCTGGCGCAACTGTTACAGCAGGTATTGGTCTGGCGCAGCTTGCCGATGTTATGCCGCAGGTTTCCGCTGCTATGGATAAGGCACAAGGTCATATCTCTAGCGGGGATACAGTACGCATCATCTTCGGTATTGCCACTATTGTTGTGGCAGGATTCATTGCCTGGTCGCAGGTAAGAAAACACCAGAAAGGGATGGTCTAATATGCTAGGCAGCCTGATGACAAAGCTAAAAGTTGCTTTGATTACGCTGGCTGCCGTTCTTTTCGTTCTGGTCGGCGCTTACACGATGGGCGGAAATGCGGCGCGACGAGCAATGGAAGAGAAGGCAAAACAGGAAGACAGAAAACGACTTCAAAGCACAGTGGAAGTGGTGAATGAGACGAGCAATAAAATACGTCAGAAAGATGCTTCTGCCGTTCATCGTGAGTTGTATGATAAGTGGGTGCGTCATTAAACCACAAACCGCCAGCGTATTGTTCTGCGATGGAGCTGAGCCTATCTATATCAGCAATAATGATGTAATGACTGAAGAAACCGAACGCCAAATCCTTTTTCACAATACGATGGGAGAGAGGGTTTGTGGTTGGTGATGTCGAAGTTCCCCTCAAATGAGGGGAACACATTATTCTTCGAACAATTTTTCGATAGATTTTGTAGGATAGAACAAAGAACGCTCGTTGTTACCAACCAGCTGGATAAAGCCTAAACTTTTATAAAACGCCTTGGCTTTGTCATTTAACGCCTCAACGAAAAGTCCATGAATGCCTACAGCAAGAGATGCATTGTACACAACGCGCATTGCATGTGTTACAAGCATTGAGCCAAATCCTTGACCTTGAAGGGACTTGTCCAAAGCCAGCCTACCCAAAGTAACACTTGGAACATTCCGATAAGGAACCTTCTTTTGTTTGCTTCGTGAAGGTAAGGACTCCTTTTCAAAACAACTACCTGACAAAGTGTAATACCCTAACACTTTTGGCCTTTCTTCTTGAGTGCAAAGCACATAAGCACGAAGAATTTTTCCCTCATGCTGCCTTTTTAAGTGGTTGGCTAAAAAGGCGTTTAGTGACTCTTCGCCGCAATCAAAACCGTTTAGATCATAATCTTTCTCTCCAGAGAAAATCTCTATCGTCGTATTGCTCACGAGTAAACTACTCCATGCTTTTCAGACGATTAGCAGCTCGTTTCAGCTTATCGTTCGGTGCCGGAGGATTGCTTATAGCGTCCATAACCAGATTCCAGGATTCTTCATTCAGAACTAGTCTACGGTGTTGCTCTATAACTTTCACGGCACGTTCAGATGCACTGCTAACCATAAACTGAGTAATGCTCTGGTTAGACATTGCGGCAGCTTCCTCGATGATGCTTTTATCGTCATCGGTTAATCTCAAATCGATGCGCTGCTTTTTTAGTGCTGACATGTATTCCTCCTGATGGCCGTGATGTAGGAAGGCCATCAATCTCCTCTGTTCAAACTGAGTTTTCGACTCAAAAATTACTTTAAAAGGCTATAGCCCATTACGTGTGCATTATCAAATTGTGTACGGCATATCACTGTACTTGTAATATAGAGGTCATTGTTACTTTTTTCAACAGGCAAATATAAGCAATGATTGCCAATTGTTAACCACAACCTACCATTTAACCTTTACACCGTAGCCGTAGGCATTTAGGCTATATCACATATAAGAAAACAAGTTGTTTCAGACGATAATTATATACGCAAAGGGAACTCTCCAATGACCAAGATCTTTGTGGTTGGCGGCACAAAGGGCGGGCCTGGCAAATCCACCGTTGCCCAGCAAATTGCCGTTTGCCTGAAAGTCAAAAAGAAGAAGAAGGTTTATATTACCGATATAGATATTCAGCGCACGACAACGAGCTGGTGTGAAGACCGTCGACAGAACGAAGACCTTGAGCTGATTCCTTTTGCATACGTTCAGGATGACATCATTAAGCACCTAAAATCGCTTCAGGGTAGAGCTGAGTTTGTAGTGGTAGATGCTGGTGGCTTCGACTCCGAAATTCAGCGACAAGCGATGCTGATGGCTGACGTTATCATTATCCCGCTGCGTCCTAAGCGTCGTGATTTGAAATCTTTACGTGACATCGATCCTATTATCGACAATGTTCGCAATGTAAACGATAAAGTGAAGGTCCGCGCGGTCATGAACCAGTGCCCGGCTTTGCCATCACAAGTGTCTCGCATTCTGGCGGCTAAAGAGATTGTTGAGACGTTTGGAATCGAGTCTGCGCCAGTCAATCTATATAACCGCAACGTCTATGATGATGCGGAAGAGTCTGGTCGTTCTATCTTTGAAATGACCGGTAGCGAGCGCGACAAAAAGGCGGAAGCCGAGTTTGAAGAATTTGTAGATTATCTGTTGAGTCTGGAGGAAGAAGAATAATGTCCATGAAAATGGGTGACCTAGCAAAGCGCAAAGAGCCTGATGCACCGGCTAAGAACACAACTCCTTTGCGCCAACCAGTCAGACCACAGGGACGCCCGACTCGTGGCAAAGAGAAAATTAAAAGCCGCACAATGTCACTGGAGGACGAATACTTCGAACTGCTGGAGATGATGAAGTTCATCCCTCGCTTCGAGAAGTTCACTCGTTCTGACGTGATTCGAGCAGCCATTTTCCATCTGGCAGAGAAGTCACCGCAGGAAATCGAGGACATCGTGAAATTGAATGAGGCGATCACCGCTGCCGATGTCACGATGCGTACCGATGAAATCAAACGAGAGTTGATGAAGAAAGGTTAAAAATCATGCATTGGCGCGTACATTGCGCCAATGCATAACTACAGTGTCAGCTTTATGCCGCGCTAACACTATGTTCAGTCCTAACCACCCCAACCTTCACAAAAGGGCTACCGTAGCTTGGTGGCTTCTTGATTAATTTGCCTACATACAGTTTTCTAATATGCTCATCGGCTATTCTGCCAACAAATTCATAACGTTTTGTGTCGGGGCCAAGAGCTATATCCCTTGTAAAGTACTGCTGAGAACCGGCTTTGACCCAGCATTCAATCTGATAAACTTCCATTATTAGCCCACCATATGTAGCGTAGGCATATTTGAGATTCTCGTCTCTTGGAACCTTTGCCCATACGCCACGCGTAGCTTCATATAATGCCAGAGCGGACATTCCTGACTTGTAGGTGCTGTTTAGCAGGAAGGCAAGACCGGCGTGCTCAGGAGCAATTTCAGTTTCCTCTTGTAGCACTAAGTGATGGTAGGCGTCCAGTGATATTCTGCCCATCATGGAACCACTTCCTCGTACCTTATTCGTAAGCTCTCCGACCCCCATAAGGTCGATGCATGTCGCCTCAACAAGTTTGGCTGTGGTTTCATCCATACCATGACGAAGAATATCTATGCCTAATTTTTTATTAGCCAAAAGTTCTTTGATCCGCATGGATTTGGGAGAGTCATCGGGATACTTGATGTGATCGAGACAACGAGTCGATTTGCCTTTTCCTATGTAAAACGGTCTTTTCATCTTGTCTTCTGTATCATAGAGACAGTAAACATAGTATTTAGCCTTATCCAATGATCTCGCGTATACCGATAAATCGTCCATTATTGCATCTCTTAGCTACTGACTAATGCGTTCTATTTTACACATAAGTTTTTAATCAATTTAACAGGCTCAAAGTGTAGAGCTTCTGGGCGTCTAAGACGACAAGTTATGCCTGCTTCTGTATATATAAATAATAAGTAACTTATTAAATATATACGGAAGCAGGTCTTTTAAAAGACACCACCAGAACAACTCCCTTCCGTTTCCACTTCCAAAAACTGCCACCAGTCGCTATCATCCGCTCATTGTGATAAGTAAGTAACTACCTACCAGGTGAGCCACATGAGCCAAATCTTTTTCGATACCATCGACAACGACCAGTACGACTTCATGACAGAGTGGAATACCGCTGTTATGGACAAGTGGGTTGCTGAAAACATTGGTTTGTCGCGCTGCAAAGACGAGGCTGAACTGTTTGAGACGAAGTGGTTTGATTACCGCGATATGCATCCTCTCATGGCCACCTGTCTGTTTACGGAGGCATACAAACGTCAGTACTCAAATATCATGCTGACGCACGGTCGTGAACACTTTGAAACAGCTCCGTTCACCACCGGGTTAAAACGCTTGCCTTATCAGGAGTTGTCGACTGCTAATAAAACGTCGCTATGGAAAGCACGCCAGTTTGCGGATCGCTATTGCTGCTCATACGACTACTTTATCTCCACTGTTCTTTCCGCAGCTGCACGACGTCTGTGGGACAAGCTGCCTCGCCCACAGCATTTGTGGCAGCCAGAACTGATTGAGATATTTGAAGAGAAATTAGCCAGACGCGCAACAACCCGTCTGGATGACTCTCTGGTTAGCTTTAAGCATATGGGAGACATGCAGTTCAACCCGATTCAGGAAAGCTATTTTGAGTGGATTCTGGAGCGTTTGCGCACCATCCCTCGCAGTAAGCGCATACGCGCAATTTTCTCCGCTATCTGGCTAATGGAAATCGTTCCAGAGCGCCTTATTTCCGCCCACTTTCCAGAAGAACTGGAAGAAGCACGGCGGTTTATTGATCCCCTATCTAATTAACTAATACTAGAAAACAATTTGTTTAAAAAACAAAGGAAAGCACATGACCGAACTTTGCCATACAGGACGCGGGCTGTCCGAAGAGTTTGATGAAGATTTCCAGAACAGACTGACGGCATATTTTTGTCGTGATCACGAGTTTCTTACTCGTGCGGGAGATCTGGTTGTGCCTAGCCAATTTGCCAATGCGGCCAATGCCATATTGGTTAATATGGTTTCGGGCTATTACCGTATGTACAAGAGCGCGCCCTCTTCATCTGCAATTCTGGATATGCTTAAGCGTGCGAAACGCGATAAGACTATCCGTGAGGAACTATTCGCCGATGTTGTTGTTGCGTTTAAGCGCATCCTTGCAGAAAAATTGTCCGATACCTCGTACATGGTTGACCAGGTATCAACCTTCGCAAAAAGCGTAGCGTTTGATGATGCTCTGATTAAGGCTGCTGAACTGAAAGAGAAGGGCGACTTTCAGGGGGCGATGGCAATCATGGCCAAGGTTCAGCAGATTGGATCGAACGAAGCGACCGGAATCTATGACTACTACACCTCCGCAAGTGAGCGATTGAAAGCGCGTGAATATGAGGCTTCAGAGGAGTATGTACCAAACAGTATTACAACTGGACTCCCTCTTCTCGATAGGTTGCTGTACCAAAAAGGCTGGGCAAAGCGCGAAATGGTGCTCTTCATGGGGTTCGCTAAATCCGGTAAATCGACCGCAATGGGTGAGTTTTCCATAAACGCAACGCTTGCTGGCTACAATGTTCTGTATCTCTCGCTGGAGGTTCACACCAACATTTTGTCCGACCGTTTTGATGCAAGATTGTCGGAGACGGAAATGTCCAAGTTGGTGGAACGGCGCGATGAAGTTCATCGTAAGTTGGCAGAGTTGGGAGCCTCTAAGGGGATTGGTAGTTTGTGGGTTGTTGAGCGTCCGTCAGGAAGTATGTCACCGGCAGATCTGGACCGTATGCTTAACAGCATGAAAGCCAACGGCATGGTGCCTGACATGGTTGTTGTCGACTACGCAGATTTGATGCGTGCCAGTTATGACCTTCGTGATGATCGCGCCAACATTCGTAGTATCTACACCGATTTACGTGCTCTTTATGACAAGCATAACGTTGCTGGGATCACGGCATCGCAGACAAACCGTGAAGGTGGCGCGTCAGAAGTTGCCACAATGATGCACGCTGCCGACAACATCGAAAAAGTACGTATTGCTGACCTGGTAATAACGATCAACAAAACCGAAGAAGAAGAAGCGAAAGGAGAGGCTCGTCTCTACTTTGCCGGTTCACGTAACCAGCAGGGAGGGATCAGCATTCGCGTTAAACAAAACCTCGAACAAATGCGCTTCATTGAGCGAATCTTAGACGTTACCTAAAAAATAAGCGTGGAGAACACCTCCACGCTTGATTCATTGGTGAAACAACTTTTCTTTTGCCAAACCACAAAAGAAAAACACATGAGCCTTTATGTTATATCAACATTTAGGTTGGTCACAATATTGCCTGTTAAAAGTGGAATTATCGTGAGCGAGCTGAAAGAGCTAATTGCCGAATTAGATTTTGAACAATGGTTGGATACTGAAGGTATCGTTTATCGACGTGGAGGCGTGAGTGCTCGCGGTCGTGAAGTGAATATCAAAGAGTGTCCGGTATGCGGCAGCTCCAACTGGAAGGTATATTTCAATCTGACCAGTGGCGTCGGTAAATGCTTCGCTGGTGATCATCCCGAAGAGATTCAGTTCAATAAGCTGGTCTTCCTCAAGCACTACAGCGGTAAATCACGACGGCAGTTCGAGGAATATGTGCAGAACGCTCTTCTTTCCCAGGGGTGGACACCAAAGAAAGAAGAGCTAGTGCTTGCAAGCACAGTCGAGTTAGAGGGGCCAGTTGCACTCCCTCGTCATTACGAGCTTCCTATAGATGGCCGTCTTCCAGACTATCTGGTTGAACGAAACATATCACCTGAAATGGCAAAGTATTTTGACCTACGATACTGCGTTGAAGGCAAGCACGCTTATGTAGATCCGTATACAGATCAGGTAAAAGGGCAGATATTCGATATGCGAATACTGATACCGGTTTACGATCTGGATGGGGTAATGAAGACATTTCAGGGACGAGACATTACCGGTACAGCAGAACGCCGCTACCTCTTTCCTATGCAGCTTCCAGCTTCAGGTAAGTTTCTCTACAACGGCCATAATGCAGTCGGCAAACAGACTGTAGTTGTCTGTGAGGGGGCGTTCGATGTTATGGGGGTTAAACGAGCTATTTTTGACGAAGAAACATTACGTGATTACGTGGAACCAATAGGAACGTTCGGGATGCATCTATCTGGTAACACCACTCAGGATGCAGAAGATCAGTTAGGCGCGTTCCTGACGCTCAAGGCGCGTGGGTTACGTAATGTGATCATGATGTGGGATAGTGAAAAGCAAGCTATACGCAACACTATGGCCGCAGCCAGGCGACTGAGCAGTATTGGTCTTAATGTGAAAATTGCATGTTTGGGCGAGGAAGGACTCGACCCCGGCGATGCGACCCCGGGGCAGATTATCAAAGCCTACTATTGCGCAAAACCTTACTCACGACAGCTTGAACTCTTAAGCAAGGTGAAAGGCATTGCAGCACTAGTTTGAACCAGTATTAGTCACATACACATTGACCGAAAATGATTTAACTTCTGTATTGAAGTTGTCAGTCATTACTGCGAGGTAGGCATTCTTGGTATCTCTGAATTGCTTCAGGATGATTTGAACGTTGTCGGTGCAAACAAACGAGGTAGCCAGATTGCCTCCTTTCTCTGAAAAATCCTTCAGGAAGGTGCAGTCAACTTTGCCATCATTAGCGGTGAAGGTAGCATCATCACCCTGCCAGGTAAATGTAGCGTTAACGCCCTTATCAATGGATTTAGCAATAAGTCGCTGGGTGGCGGATTTTGTTTTGGCTTTGGAAGCCGGCGCTCGATATTTGCCGCTTTCTTTCAGTTCTGCAATGTAATCGCAGCCTCTTTTTTCTCCTTTATCGCAAGCAGTCTGATAAAGGTCGGCTGCTTTTTTATAGTCCTTTTTTACACCTTCCCCATTCTCATACATAATGCCAAGATTGGTTATGGCGTCGGCGTTTCCAAGTTCCGCTGCCTTTTTATACCACTTAACTGCTTCTGCATCATTGCGTTTAACGCCTAACCCATCATCGTATAGTATTCCTAATCCTATCATAGCTTCTGAACTGCCTTGGTCTGCCGCCTTTTTGTAATAAGTAAAAGCCTTTTTATAATTCTTTTTAACGCCTTTACCATATTGGTAATACGCCCCAAGAACTGAAGTTGCTTTAACATACCCGGCATCAGAGGCTAGTTTGAAGTATTTAATGGCGAGTGCATGATCTACTTTACCAAGCAACCCCTTTTGATAAATAGCACCAAGATTGTTGTAGGCTCTACCTTCACGAGCATCCCCCGCAAGTTTGTAGTACTCAACAGCTTTATTTAGGTCTTTATCTACACCCTCGCCAAATGTGTACATAACCCCAAGTGCATAATATGCTACTTTGTCTCCCTTTTCTGCAGCGAGATCAATCCACTTCTTGGCCTCAACTACATCCTTATCAAAACCATTGATACCATCAAAATAATTTGTCCCTAACTCACTTTGTGCTGCGGTATCCCCTGCGGTAGCGGCTTCTATCAGCGTTTGTTTATTGTCTGCGTTAACGAATCCAGAGCTAAAAAGCAAAGTTAATGCCAGCAACGATGAAGATTTTATGTATTTCATATTTTTTGTTCTGTTGATATAGGATGAACAGTTTAGACGCGGCAAGCGTCAAGTGTGCGAAAAAGGGTACTTAAATTTAGTTAATATGTCAGCTTTGTTGATTTAGTTTATGGTCGGTAAAGTTACTGGGAAACTAATAACCATAAGAAATAGTACGCCATTTAATTATTGTAGCACTGCTCGTGTTTTGATTAACTAATACCTGCGATAAATATAAATAAAGGGAAGCCAACATGAGCAAAAATAAGCTGATTTTAACAGGAGCTTTATTGTCTTTGTTTGCTTTAGTGGGGTGTAAGCCTACAGACGAGAAGGCTATTGCTCTGGGCCAACAAGCAATTGCGGATGATATGAAAGATCCCACGTCGGTGATGTTTAGGAAAGATAAGTTTGTCAGGACTGATCATGACGATGGGAGTGTGACAGGCTTTGTGTGCGGAGAATTGAACGCCAAAAATGGCTTTGGTGCATACGTGGGCTATCACTCATATGTTGTTGAACTCGAAATGAAGCCAAAGGGCATGTTTTCGAAAGGGGTGGTATACAAAATCCTATCGAAGTCGTTGGCACCTAATGATCCTCATGACTTACAGCGTTATAAGCAGGTCTACAGAAAGATGTGCAACAGTGAGGCTGTAGCTCATTAATGGTGAATGCCGGGCAGACTATAAGCCCGGCATCTTCGTATAGGGAACTATTGCGCCTAAAATGATAAGTAGATACATACTTAGTTTTTTGTAAGAATACTTTCATCTGTTAGCTAGGAGTTGGTATGAAAGACGAAATTCAGAAATTGGCCTGTGACATCATTGATAAAACAGGTTTAGAAATCAGCGAGGGCAGTCGACTAGACATCATTGGAAAGGCCGTCAATACAGCAATGAATCATATCGCTGCTCGTATGGACGAGATCCCGCTACCAGGGTTGCCTTATCTGAAAGTTGAGTTACACGTATGGGGCGAACCTTCTTGTGCACGGCGTTCTGCATTAGTTGTTTTTATTAGCAAAGAAAACCCGCTCAGTCTTAAAGTGCAGGTTGGAGCATGGCTTGATGGCAGAGTGATCTACACAAATACCGTTTTTTGTCTTTCAAACGACGAAACTATTGACGCGGCCATTCAAGAAGCAGTTCTAGCAATGCGCAGCAGCGGTTTGATGAAGAATAACTACGAAGAGTACTTGCGTTCGATAAGTGGTGAAAAGACATTATCTCTGAAAGCAGATTTCGTTACCCCGAAAAATCTGTTGGAAGTTTTGATTAATAAAGGGGCTAATAGTGCCGTAAATGTAATCAGAGAGAGTGAATACGCGTCTCTTTGGGATATGTGCAAAAGCCAGTTGGATCTTGTGCATATCGTTGTTGATGCGGGGAAGGCTTGTGATGGCGTAATGGCGGAATTTGCTGGGAAGATGGTCAGGATTGCTAACGAATTACCGATGATTAAGCAAGAGGCTAAATCATACGCCACCAATCATGTCACAGAGCTTCTTGCCCCTTATCGCTTAGAAAGCGATCAGCGCAAGATGATTAGCTGGGGAAGTTGGTAAGCTCTCTGTGTGTCGTTTTTACGCAAATAATGATAGGTAAGCACAAGATTATTTCTGGCGGTAATTGTGAAAGCTGATTTGTCAAAAATCCCTTCTATTTCAGGAAATAACGGTTATTCACTTCGTTGTGAGGAAGTAAAGATAAACGGTGAGTCGGCATATTGCAGCTATTCCGTTTGCCAGCACACCATTCTTGCCTTCAAAGAAAACCGTCTTCCTCGAACGTCTTTCCAGTCGTGCGCAACCGCTATTAAAGCAGGCAAATGCAAGGCGTTAAAAATGATGGTTGAAGAGATTCGTAAAGGAGAATCTCTGTATTTCGAAGATATGACCGCACTCATTAAGGAGGTTGAAGAACGGAATAAACAAGCCAGAACTATAAAACGAAAACGTGACAGTGTAACGATTAATAGCATGGTTAAGAAGAGCGCCACATCACAAACAGCGATCACTGACGTGTATGCGGCGTTGATTGAAGAAACAACAAAAGAAACACATGAGCAAATCGATCAACATATGGAGGCAAAACAACAATGAAAAAGTTGATCGCACTTAAGCATAAGCTGGACGAAATGAAAGCTATGGGAACCAATGCAAAAAAAGAGGCATTGGCCAACATGGATGACTTTGAACAAAGCATGGTTTCATTGATGCTCAACCCTTTCATCCGTTTTGGGGTAAAGAAATACAAAGTGGCAGAGCCGCTTAGTGAGTCCGTCCCAAGTGACGAAAAAGCCATTGATGTACTGAATAAGCTGGCCTCTCGCGAGCTGACGGGGAACGCAGCAATAGCAGCTGTTGAGTCTATCGTGGCGTCAATGTGCGCCGATGGGCAGGACGTGTTCCGTCGTTTCCTCTTAAAAGACCCGAAAGCAGGTGTTGGGATTAGCCTATGCAACAAGGTTTTTGAAAATCCCATTCCGAAATTCGAGGTGCAGCTGGCGTCACCGTATAAAGAAAAAGGCGACAAATACCCCTTCAAGCCAAATCCTAAAGCAAAATGGCCGATGATTGGCAGTCTTAAGCTCGATGGTTTGCGAGTAATTTGCGAGGTTATTGTTGACGAGGAAGAGGTTAACTTCCTTTCTCGTACTGGTAATCCAATCACGTCTCTCGATCACCTAAAGCCAGCCATGCTCGAATTAGGCAAACTTTCAGGCCACAAACACATCTTCTTCGATGGTGAAGGAACAGCCGGTTCATTTAACCAGTCCGTATCTGCATTGCGCAAAAAGAACGTGCAGGCAATTGGCGCTATTTATCATGTTTTCGACTTCTTCCTACCGGAATGGCGAGCACAGGCTAAATCCAAAGAGTATGCAAAGACAGGTATGAAGCTGAAAGAGCGCCTGGCTATGCTGGTGGCGTTGTTCAAAAACGATCGCAGTGAAGGCTACACACAAGACATTCACCTGCATCCGTTCTATATCATCCATAGCCACGAAGACTTCATCGAACGCTTCATGAAACGCCTGGACGATAACGAAGAAGGGGAGATGGGCAAAGATCCGAACTCTGTTTACGAGTTTAAACGTACCCGCAGCTGGTGGAAGTTAAAAGACGAAGATTCAGAAGATGGTGAAATTATCGACTTTGAGCCGGGCGACCCGGACTCTGGTTTTGCCAACACACTTGGAAAAATTGTTATTCGTCTTGAAAACGGCGTCATCGTTCGTGCGAGCGGCATTAAGCATAAATATCTGGACGAGATCTGGAACAACAAAGAGAAGTACCGTGGTCGTATTGTCGAGGTTCATTGTCACGAGAAAACACCGGACGGCAGCTTACGCCACCCACGACTGAAATGGCCGCGTTGCTTACGCGATACCGAAGATCGAATCGGAGATAAAGAATGATCGTATTAAGTAAACGGGAGAAAGAAACGCTTCATGAAATAAGTAAGTGGCCGGAGTTCCCTGAGTACTGGAAGCCTAAAACGCGAGCTAAGTTAGAGCGTTTAGGGTTGGTTGCAAACGTTTCTGAAACGTGGTGTTCGGCCAACTACCAGTTAACTGATAAAGGGAAAGTATTGCTACAGCAATTAGTAGAATCAGGAGTGTTAATATGATTCCATACATCTCATTAGCTTTTATGGGTGGCTTCCTTATCGGCTTCGGCATCTGTCGTGATTTAATTAAGCAGGAACTTAAAACCAAAACACTGTGCATCGGAAAGCGTGTGTATCGGGTAGTTCATGAAACAAAGGTAAGAAAATGAGCAATTTAACTTCTTGGGACTGGTGGTTGGCCACCTATTTCTTAGCGGCCGGAGTCGCATTCGCCTTTTACGTAGGTCAGTTAGTCGTAAAACTGTTGCTGATTAAATTTGCTAGTCATAAACGTATCGATGATGGTCTGTGGCGTCTTGGCACCCTGGTGGAAACTCGCTACGGGCAACTTAAGGAGAACGAAACCATTACTATCCAAGCGAAACGATTCACTGCCACCATCACAAGAACACCTAGTCGTAGAGTGGCCTTGATCAAAAAAGTCGCAACCGAATAAAAACACAATGATAAGTATTTACTTACTTATCCTTTATGTATAAGATGACTTTGTTTTCGTTGAGACGCGACTGTTTGAACTTAAATACAAGTGCAAACGAAGAAGTCTATCTGGCAGTAGCCTAATAAGCCAAACACCAGCGAGGTCAGTTTCCAGCCTCGTTACCGAAATGGGACACACTGAGCGAGTGTGATTGCAGAACGCAGGAGGGAACATGAATGTTCCCTCCGATGAAGTAACAGAATGGGCGGTCAGTATATTTTCAACTCATATACGACTCCCGGATTCTTAGCCAATGACCGCCCATCCTGTTACGTCATTTTGTTCAATTATGTCGTTTATACTGGGTTAAAAAGCGGCGGCGTAGCCCGGCTGGTATGGTTAGCCAGCACACAACGTTGAGGCCATTACATTTTTATCAATTCTAAGGTTCTATTCACAGAGATACCGGCGAGCGTTGATATGTAACATGTTGGGCAAACATTCAATCGGAGTAGTGGCCTCAACGTTGTGAAGACAGGATTGTTGTGTAGGTTTAACCACTGTTGCCATTGGTGCCTGTTTTCACAACAAATGATTCCATACATCACATTGTATAAATTACAAAGTAGGCGCTGTCCTCAAAAACATCATCTACTTAAAGATTTTGCCTTCTATTGAGCGAAGTCGAAAACGTCTGGCACTAACGAAAAGTGCAAGTAGCGGTGCGTTTCCTGGTAGAAACTAACACCGCCGCGATTGGCACTGTTGAGTAATAAATACTGTCAGTGCTGAATTGATGGTGTAGCTCAGCGGTAGAGCAGTTGGCTGTTAACCAACTGGCCGGTGGTTCGAATCCACCCACCATCGCCAATGCCGGTTTAGTTCAGTTGGTAGAGCGCCTGCCTTGTAAGCAGGATGTCAGCGGTTCGATCCCGTTAACCGGCACCAACACAACAGGTAAGAGCATTGGGCGAATCGGCGATACTGACCCACAAGCCCGTAAATCGATAGAGTCAGACCAGTGCTCTTACCGTTGTGATGAAGTGCAGCTCTTTGAAGCAACCAGAAGATAAGCATCTGGCTTCACAACACAACGATAATATCATTACGGTTAATCGTCGTTCATGTGCACAATGACTGGTCGAAAGGTAGTGATCTTACCGTTGTGATGAATGCACAGGCTGATGTGTCGCAACTACAGTAGTGCGCGCTTTGCGGGGCTTGCTACAACCCTGTGTCGGAGATTCAGTACCGGCCACCACAACGGCCGGAGAGTAGGGAGCATGGTGCTCAAGCGGTCTTGAAAACCGTCCCATTGCGCAAGCGATGATGGTTCGATTCCATTACTCTCCGCCAGACACAGCGTTGAGCGGTTTGGCCTTTTAATCAACTCGATTAAGACTCCGCTAACATAAACCAGACCGCTCAACGCTGTGATAGACAATTACGGCAGACGTTCTTAACCATAGCTTGCTAACATCCTAGCAACACTTTTTTCAGCGCAAAATTCAAAGGGGCTTCGGCCCCTTTTTTTGTTGAACAGTGCAATTTACTTTACATAGTCACCCAGTTTTAATATTTCGCGCTTATATTCTTTAACCATGTCACAGGATTCAATGTAAATTCGATGTAAAAGACTGCCATTATCTTTATTCTCATTTATCTTAATGAGTGATAATTTATATTCATAGTCATCAAATGCCTCAATCAAATGGTGGCCTGGGATTATATCTTCGTCACTCTTGAAGTATATATCTTCAAGTCTGTAATCTAGTTGATTAGATCTCCTTTTCTCGATGTAATCTTCAGCCATAGCTATTACATCGTTCCTGTCATTTAACCTGTTTTTTTCGGAAGGTACATCTTCGTAACGTTGTACGATTGAACAACCAATGAGGCGTGGGATGTAAGCATCAAAATTAGTAACTCTATCATGCGCAGTTTTAAGTGCTTTCTCAAAGCAGTCTCTAACATGTAAAGGCAACTTCTCAAAGTAATCATTAATTATAGGAGAACAAGGAGTTTTATAATTCATAAGAACCGACGGTATGAGCTTTGGGTGTCGAAACATCCAGTCCCTTTTAACGTCCGATGGAACATAATAACGTTTAATGATATTATCAAAATAATTTATCATTGGAGATTTGAATATTTTGTTGAATCTAAGGTGTATGAACGCATCCAGATAAGGCATATCTGAATAAGCATCATCAAAAAATATTTCTTCATTGAAGAAATCATATTTATTTAATAAATAAAACAGTTTTTCCGAATTAATATGTTCACAATAATCGATTTTTAATCCAAAGATAGCAA
>NZ_PTRD01000006.1:0-46408 GCF_002965005.1 Escherichia sp. MOD1-EC7011 | reverse complement strand
TATCTGCTGGATCGCTGCACTCTGGTCTTCCAGTTTCTTATTGACGGTCTGCGTGATTTCATTACTGACATCCGTGATGGACGTTCTGATTTCCGCCAGGTCAGGCGCAAGCTGACCGTTATCAATCTGCGTCCACAACTCCTGAGCCAGATGGGTTTTCCCTATCTCTCCTTTGAAAAAATCCAGATAGCCGGATGCATCATCACTCGGCTGGCCAACAGCCTCCACGAATGCCGATTTGCCAACGGTGTTCACACTGCGGATGTAAAAATAATAATCATGGCCCGGCTTGATATTGATACTGGCAGCTATCCAGTACAGCGCCGTGCCAAGATAGCGGGCTGTGGTTTCAACCTGCCTGATATCCGCAATCCGCTTTTCCGAGAACCAGAACTCAAACTGTACCGTCGGATCATAAACGGCAAGATGCGGCGTGGCGGTTATCTGAAAATAGCCCGGCGTCAGCTCAATCCTCGACGGCGCTGCCGGTGCGGCAATCCGGAACGATACCGATGCCGGATCGCCCTGCTGCCCCCAGGCATTTGCCGCCCGGACTGTCAGCCTGTAATTTCCCAGCGCCAGTTGCCTGAAGCGGTATGTGGTTTCCGTCGTCCGGGCAGTGCTGACCAGCCGCTCACTGCCGTCATCCGCAGCCACGGTCAGGCGAAGCAGGAAGCTCACGCCCTTCACCACCTTCGGCGTGTCCCAGCGCGCCAGCACCTGATATTCCCCGCTGTCTGCGGTGACTTCTGCGGTCAGGTGCTGCACTGCTGGCGGCGTGACACCGTTCACCGTTCCGCTCTGGTCGCCGTCAAAGTGCGCCCCGTTATCCACGATGGCTTCTTTCTCCGGCACATGCTGCACGGCAGTGATGGCATACGTGCCGTCATCGTTCTCACGGATACTCACACAGCGGAACAGGCGCTGGCGCAGCGTCGGCAGCTTCAGCCCCCACACGCTGTACTCGGCAACGCCGTCAGGAACCCGGCTCAATTTCACCTTCACGCCGTCGGTGACGGACTGGACCTCCACGCTGACCGGACTCCCCTGTCCGTCAACCAGGCTTATCAGCGTGGTGCCGGAGGATGGCAGCGTGATTTCACGGTCGAGCGTCAGTGTCCGCGTCTGGCTGTTCACCGCCAGCACGCGCCCGCCGATGCTGATACCCGCATAGTCATCATCACAGATTTCAATGACATCGCCCGGTACATGGCGAAGCCCTTCTGCACCCACGCTGAAGTCCACGGTCTGCGTTTCCAGCAGCTCCGTTTTAATCAGCCACAGCCCGGCGCGGTGTGCCTGCCCCCGGCTGGTACAGCCAAAGGCATCCATCTTCGTGACGTTACGACCGTAACGGAGAATGGCCTGCGTATCTTCAACAAGCTCTGTCGCCGTCTCCCAGCCGTTATCCGGGTCAATCCAGTTCACCTCAACGGCATTATGGCGGTCCTTCATGGCGCTGAAGCTGTAGCGGAACGGCGCGCCATCATCCGGCATCACCACATTACTGCGGTTATAGGTCCACACCTTATCCGACGGTCGGTCCTGCACGAACGTCAGCGTCTGCCCGTTCCATACCGGCATACAGCGCATCGCCGAGCAGAAATCACTGAGCACATCCCACGCCTTACGTTGTGTGGTCAGGTAAGCGTTACAGGTGATGCGCGGCTCCGTACCGCCAAAGCCGTCCGGCACCGACTGGTCGCAATTCTGGCCGATGACATACAGCGCCCATTTATCCACATCTGCCGCACCAAGACGTTTCCCCATGCCGTAGCGCGGGTGGGTCAGCATATCCCACAGACACCAGGCCATGTTGTTGCTGTATGCCGGTTTAAACGTCCCGTCCCAGATACCGCTGTATTGCCGCGTCTGCGGGTTATAGTTCGATGGCACCTGCAGAATGCGCCCGCGAAGATGATAATTACGGCTCACCTGCTGGCTGCCGAACTGTTCCGAGTCCACCTGCACGCCGACCAGTGCCGTGTTCGGGTAGCACTGTTTCACATCGATGATTTCAGTGTATGACGACCAGAGCGTTTTGTTCTGCAGCTGGTCTGTGGTGCTGTCCGGCGTCATCCTGCGCATCCGGATATTAAACGGGCGCGGCGGCAGGTTACCCACCACCACCGAGGCCAGATACTGCGAGGTGGTTTTGCCCTTAATGGTGATGTCTTTTTCCGTCACCCAGCCACCGTTACGTTGTATCTGAACCAGCAGGCGGACTTCCGACGGATTCCTGTCACCCTTTGAGGTGGTTTCCACCAGTGCCTGCACACCGAAGGTAAAGCGCAGACGGTCGATGTTTGCAGACGTGATGGTCCGGGTGATCGGCGTGTCATATTTCACTTCCGTACCCAGCACCGTCTCGGATCCGGAGGATTCAAAACCCTCCGGCGGTGTCTGCTCCTGCTCACCTGCCCGGAACACCACCGTGACGCCGGAGATGTTGGTATTCCCCTCACTGTCCAGCACCGGCGTACTGTTCAGCAGCACGCTTTTTAATCCATCCACCGGACCTTCAACCGGCCCTTCGCTGATGGCATCGATCACACTCAGCAACTGCGTGGACTTCAGGTTGTCCTTCGCTTCGCGCGGGGTATGCCCCTTACTGCTTCCTTTACCCATTCCTCACGCTCCATAAATGACAAAACCGCCCGCAGGCGGTTTCACATAAAACATTTTGCATCAGCGACCAATCACCACAACCTGACCACCGTCCCCTTCGTCTGCCGTGCTGATCTCCTGAGAAACCACACGTGATCCCACGCGCATTTCACCGTACAGAACGGGCAGAACATTGCCCTGGGCAACCATGTTATCCAGTGAGGAGAAATAGGTGTTTTGTTTGCCGTTATCCGTTGTCTGTGTACGGGGAGTTCTGGCTTTCGGTGCCAGCATCTGGGCCACACCACCGAGCACCATACTGGCACCGAGAGAAAACAGGATGCCGGTCATACCACCGGCCCCAATGGCTGCCCCCCACGCTGCAAGGGTGGCTCCGGCAGTAAAGAATGATCCGGCAATGGCGGCTGCTCCCAGGACAATCTGGAATACGCCACCTGACTTGGCCCCGGCGACTCTGGGAACAATATGAATCACAGCGCCATCAGGCAGAGTCTCATGTAACTGCGCCGTTAACCCGGACGTGCTGACGTCCCGCCCGGCAATCCGTACCTGATACCAGCCGTCGCTCAGTTTCTGACGAAACGCCGGGAGCTGTGTGGCCAGTGCGCGGATGGCTTCAGCCCCCGTTTTCACACGAAGGTCGATGCGGCGGCCAAATCGTTGCAAATCCCCGTAAAGGCAGATGCGCGCCATGCCCGGTGACGCCAGAGGGAGTGTGTGCGTCGCTGCCATTTGTCGGTATACCTCTCTCGTTTGCTCAGTTGTTCAGGAATATGGTGCAGCAGCTCGCCATCACCACAGTAAATGGCGGCATGATTCGGCACCGATGAACCAAAACAGCACAGCAGCACATCGCCCGGTTGTGCTGATGACAACGGCACCTGATACAGCCCTGTGGCCTCCAGATTATCCAGATAGAGATTCTGACCGTGACGCCACCAGTCATCCCCGCGATGAAAATCCGGCATCTCAATCCCCGCCAGATGATAAGCATCCCGGAACAGCGTGTAACAGTCCGTCACCCCGTGCTCAAAGCGCCGTCCGGTGAGATGCGGCACACAGCGGAATTTATGAATCTCCCCACGGCAGACCAGCCACCACGGCAAATCACTCTGCACCTGCAGCCGCCGGTCGGCCTCACTCAGCCAGGGCAGACCACCGGGGTGGCTGTGGACCAGCGCCACAATCTCACCCTGCATTTCTGCCTGCAGCCAGTCTTCCGGCGACATACGGAAATACGCCTCCGGCTCACCGGAGATATTCACGCAGGGGAAATATCTTTCCCCCTCCGGCGTGCTTACCACGAAGCCGCACGACTCCGCTGGCGCACATCGCCGGGCGTGCGCCAGAATCGCTGATTCTGTCTGTGTCATGGGATTTACTGCGAAAGTTTGTTAATGGAAAGGAAGCCGCCAAAGTTGCCGACGTTATTGCGAAACTTACAGCCGCTCAGGCATTTGCTGCATTTATCCTTCGTGATATCGGACGTCGGCTGGTCATATTCATCCGCGACCGCCGGACCGTGATAACCGCACTCATCGCCGCGATAGGTCCAGGTGCAGGTGTTGGCCAGCATGATACGCCCCGGAAAAACAACGCCATCCGTTTCCGTCGGCGTGGACAGTACAAAGGAGGCACTGACCGCGCTCAGTTCGCTGCACTGCTCGATGCGCCAGCGGCTGATCACCTCCTGCTCCGGATCGGCGTCACTGTTTCCGTTAACGAAGTTCACCGCATCCAGAAAACGGGCGTAAACCTTACGCCGGACCACCGTTCCGCCGACCAGACTCTGCAGATCTTCCGCCATCCCGGTGACCATGCCGTACAGGTTAGAGACTGCCAGCGTGGGGCGCGTACTGGTGCCTTTGCCATTCAGTTCAAAACCACTCCCCTGAATGGGATACGCCAGATACTGCCGCCCCTGCCAGGTAACCGGCTCACCTTTTTCGTTCTGCTCATTACAGAAAAAATAGCGTTCACCACCGACCTCTGTCAGATCGATTTCCCAGAGCACCACGCTGGCCGACTGCTCCGCACGGGTGCATTCATTCAGTGTTTCCTGCCGGATATCCTGCATCAGTTCACCACCTGTTTAAACTCTGCGCTGAACTCAACACGCAGCATACTGACCCGCGACGTCCATTTTGCGCAGGTCACCTTTATCTGCCGCCAGTCATAAGGCGGCGTCCACAGAAAGGCTTTCCAGCCTCCGTGCTCTGCCAGAAACGATTCCAGCGCCGTGGCCTCCCAACGGGGGACAGAAATCGTCACGCTGTACGTTTTCAGGTTGGCATTCAGCCCGGCAGGCGCGCGCTGGGAGTAACCATCACCAAAGCGCACCTCCCTGACGGAAGGAGTCGAAGCCACATCCATACCCGGTTTCACTTTCCAGCGGAAGGTTTTCATCGTCCACCTCCGGAGAACAGACCACCATCACGCATCTGCCCGGTCACAACATCCATTGCCGCCTTACGGGCTACGTCATAAACCGCCTTCAGCGCCTGTGGCCCTATCTGACCGTTCGTGCCGTCGTTGTTAATCACCACATGGTTATTCTGCTCAAACTTCCCGGACGCCTGCGACCGGCTGTCCGCCATGCTGCCCGGTGTACCGACATAACCGCCGGTGGCATAGCCGCGCATCAGCCGGTAAAGATTCCCCACGCCAATCCGGCTGGTTGCCTCCTTCGTGAAGACAAATTCACCACGATGAACAATCCCCGCAGGCTCATATTTGCCGCCGGTTCCCGTAAATCCTCCGGTCGCAAAATGGAGTTTCGCCGCAGCGGCCTGAATGGCTGCACCACCTGACGCTGATGAGCCGCCACCGGTAGCACCTCCAATGGCGCTGCCGATACTCCCGACAATCCCCACCATTGCCTGCTTAAGCAGAATTTCTGTCATCATGGACAGCACGGAACGGGTGAAGCTGCGCCAGTTCTGTTCACTGCCGGTCAGCATCGCCGCCATATTCTGTGCAATACCATCAAAGGTCTGCGTGGCTGCACTTTTAACCTGCGACATACTGTCCGTGGCGCTCTCTTCCCACTCACTCCAGCCGGAC
Source organism: Escherichia sp. MOD1-EC7011 (assembly GCF_002965005.1). Taxonomy (NCBI): domain Bacteria; kingdom Pseudomonadati; phylum Pseudomonadota; class Gammaproteobacteria; order Enterobacterales; family Enterobacteriaceae; genus Escherichia; species Escherichia sp. MOD1-EC7011. The sequence continues at coordinate 40,717 of NZ_PTRD01000006.1, read as the reverse complement.
TTCAGGCCTGCCATCCAGCTCCCGCGAAGCTGGTCTTCAGCCGCCCAGGTCTTTTTCTGCTCTGACATGACATTATTCAGCGCCAGAGGATTATCGCCATACTGTTCCTTCAGGCGCTGTTCTGTGGCTTCCCGCGCTGCCTGCCGGTCAGTCAGCCCCCGGTTTTTCGCCTCAATGGCTGCCCGTTTTGCCCGTTGCTGCTGTGCGAATTTATCCGCCTGCTGCGCCAGCGCGTTCAGGCGCTCCTGATACGTAACCTTGTCACCAAGTGCAGCCAGCTGGCGTTTGTACTCCAGCGTCTCGTCTTTATGCGCCAGCAGGGATTTCTCCTGTGCAGACAGCTGGCGACGTTGCGCTGCCTCCTCCAGTACCGCGAACTGACTTTCTGCCTTCCATAAATCCCGGCGCTGCTGGCTGATTTTCTCATTTGCTCCGGCATGCTTCTCCAGTGTCCGGAGTTCTGCCTGAAGCGTCAGCAGGGCAGCATGAGCACTGTCTTCCTGACGATCGCCCGCAGACACCTTCACGCCGGACTGCTTCGGCTTTTTCAGCGTCGCTTCATAATCCTTTTTCGCCGCCGCCATCAGCGTGTTGTAATCTGCCTGCAGGATTTTCCCGTCTTTCAGTGCCTTATTCAGTTCTTCCTGACGGGCGGTATATTTCTCCAGCGGCGTCTGCAGGCGTTCGTAAGCCTTCTGCGCCTCTTCGGTATATTTCAGCCGTGACGCTTCGGTATCGCTCTGCTGCTGCGCATTTTTGTCCTGTTGACTCTGCTGCTCAGCCTTCTTTCGGGCGGCTTCAAGCGCAAGACGGGCCTTTTCACGATCATCCCAGTAACGCGCCCGCGCTTCATCGTTAACAAAATAATCATCCTTGCGCAGATTCCAGATATCGTCCGCTTTCTTAAACGCGGCCTCTGCCTTAATCAGCATCTCCTGCGCGGTATCAGGACGACCAATATCCAGCACCGCATCCCACATGGATTTGAATGCCCGTGCTGTCCTGTCTGCCCAGGTTTCCAGCGTGCCCATGTTCTCTTTCAGGCGGCGGGTCTGGTCATCAAACCCTTTCGTCGCGGCCTCGTTCGCCGCCTGCAATGCCCCGGCTTCTTCGCCGGAACGCTGCAACTGAGCAACATACGCAATCTGTTCCGCCGTCACGTTATGGAACTGGCGCGCCATCGCTGTCAGCCCCGACGTCGGGTCAGTGGTCAGCTTCCCGAAGGCTTCAGCGACCTTGTCCACCTCCACGCCGGATGCAGAGGAGAAACGCGCCACACTCTGGCTGATGGACGCAATCTGAGCCTCACCGCTTACCCCCGCCTTAACCAGCGCACTGAGTGACTCGCTGGTCTGGTTAAACGTCAGCCCTGCCGCCTGCCCGGCTCTGGACAGGATCAGCATACGATCTGCCGTCAGTCCCGCCTGATTACCGGAAAGGACCAGCGTTTTATTGAAATCGGACAGGGTTGAGTCACCCTGATACCAGGCATACGCCAGCGCACCGGTCGCCACCGCCAGCGAGGTGGCCCCGACCATCGGCAGGGTGATCGCACCGGCAAGCCCCCTGAACATGGGGATCATCCCGCCGAAGGAGTCCTTCACCTGACCACCCTGTTGCAGCAGGATCAGCCACGGACTCTGCCCGCCTGCAAGCTGCGTGGCCACGTCGGTGAACTGTGCAGGGAGCATACGCATGGCGGCTTTATACTGTCCGACGGAAATCCCCGCTTTCTGTGCAGCCAGCGCCTGCCGGTTCATTGACTGTTCAACGACTGCCGCTGTTTTTTTCGCATCACTTTCCGTACCGGAAAAATGACGCCTGACTCTGGCCATCTGCTCGTCAAATCTGGCCGCATCCAGACTTAAATCAACGACCAGATCGCCTACCGGTTCAGCCATACCGGACTCCTCCTGCGATCCCTTCTGATACTGTCATCAGCATTACGTCATCCTCCGTCATGCCCGCCACATCCGGGGAAGCGGGGATAACTTCATTCCCGTCCGGGTCAAAGCGGACGCCTCCGGCAAGCCCTGCCGCTTTCTGCATCAGCACATCATCTTCAGGCTCTTCGTCAGCCTCACACCGGTTCAGCAGACTGAAATCCAGCGGATGCATATCCGGATCGCTGAAAAACAGGCTGAGTACGGTGTACGTCAGCCCGGAAAAGTGCATATCCAGCAGAACATCATGAAAATAATGGGTACTGTAAAAGCGGTGCCAGTCGGCATACTCCGTGGATGACATCCCGGCAAGCATGGCGCGCCAGTCGGGTCGCCCCATCTCACGCGCCAGTTTCAGGGCAAAACTCAGCTCACCGTCGAACACTTTCCCGCAGAAACAGGCTCTGCAGGCCCGGCGTCATCTGCCTGTTCAGGGGCATTATTCACAACAAACTCAGACATTCCGGACAGACGTAACACCACGTTTTCAGCCTGAGCAATTGCCTCCGTGGGCCAGGTGGTAAGCACTTCCTGCTCAATCTGTTTAATGGCTTCATTCATGGACGGCAGCTTTGTCTTCTGCGGATGGTTATGCCACAGAGACATCGCCACCAGAAACGCCCCGCCTCTGATAAGATCCTCTACAGACACCTGCAGGTTGCCACTGGATTCAGCCTTTTTTTCCTGCTCTTTCAACCAGGCAAGATGCTCAATACGCTGCAGGGCTGACAGTTCAGAAAGCGTGACGGTCACGCCGTTATGTTCAAATGATTCTGTTTTCAGGAACATCGCTGACTCTCCGGATTAACTGGCGGTGACGGTGATTTCTGCAACCGCAGCAAACTCACCATTACCGGATACAACCGGAATGTTGACCTTGCCTGCAGCAACGCCGTTCACGGTGATGGTCATACCACTGACCGACACGGTGGCTTTTGTTTTATCCGAAGACACCGCACGGAAGCTCTTGTCGGTTGCCCCTTCCGGCTGGAAGGCCACGGTCAGCGTGGTGCTCTGCCCTTTCACTACGGAAGCACTGGCTGGCGTTACCGTCATGCCGGTGGCCGCCGTCACCGTGCTGCGATCTTCTGCCATCGACGGGCGTCCCACATTGGTGACCTTCACCGTGCGGGTAATCACTTCCTTCGCCGTCACCGCCTTACCGATACTGCTGACCCAGCCACGGAACACATCGACCGTGCCGTTCGGGAAGCGGATTTTATAGGCTCGGGTATCCCCTTCATTAAACCACGCCAGCAGCGCCTGCTGCCCCTGCTCTCCGGGCATCCACGCCAGCGTGAAGCTGGTATCTCCGGCTGATTTCTGCCCCTGCCCGGTCGCAGTCCAGTCCGCATCTTCATCATCGAGATAGCTGTCGTCATAGGACTCAGCGGTCAGTTCGCCGGGCGTCAGGTCTTTAACTTTTGCCAGACGCGACCAGTCAACGTCTGAAAGCGGGTTCGCATAAGGGTCACCGTTCCCCTTATAAACCCACAGTGTGGTCCCGGCACCTTTCACCGGCATTGTTGGATTTGGTACAGGCATAGCGTCCTCACATTTCATAGGTAATGACATACGTCAGATCGGCTGAACTCCACAGGCCCGCATCATCGTCGCGCCGGTAGTCATAGCCACTGGCCACCATACTGGTGATCAAATCTGACAGTGCCGGGATATCGCTCATCACCGGATAAATCCGGGACTCCATCCACGAATCCAGCTCTGAATCCGGCACCTGAGCAGGCAGGAAAACTTCAATATGCAGCTCCGCCTGCCAGGTATCGCTGTCCAGCTCTTCGCCCGTGTATTCAGCGCCGGTGAGATAAACGGCAATTGCCGGAAAATCCGCCTCATCAAAAACAGCGGGGCGACCATCAAAAAGCGTCGCCCCGGTGTCATGCTTCTCCAGTGCATCCAGTACGGCTGCTCGGAGTTCAGTATGTTTCATCGCTTTATTACCATTCTCAGTTGATGCTGCAGCGCATAGCCCAGCTCTTTCGGAAGACGCTCACGCCGTATCCGCTCAATATTCTGTTTAAACGCCGTGGTCAGCGGCACCGCCATCGGGATTTTCACCACATCAATGGGGTAACGGTTTTTCCCGGCCACACGCTGCATGACATGCCACCGGCCATTTTTCAGTTGCTGAATAAACGCGCCGGGAATACGACGGTTTCCCACCACAAGCACGCTGCCGCCACCTTTCAGGGATGAACGCTGCCCCTTTTTACGACGCCTGCGGCGGGACAGGACAACCCGCGCGTTACCCAGCTTGATTACGGGCAAATCCCCCCGGTTAACCCTGATTCTGGCCTGCGGATTTTTGACCGTGGCCCTTTTCAGCCTGGCCCTTTCCTTTACCAGTTTCCGGCGTACCTTTGTCTCACGGGCAACCTGTGACGCAGACTGCGATATCGCGGATGAAGCAACGCGGTTAATGGCCATTGCGGCGGCACCAGGCACCGCCGTTTTGCTGATACGGCTGAGGTTTTCAACGGCCTGCTCAAGACCTTTTATGGCCATACATCCCCCTTTCAGCGGCGACGGTTAACGGCAGGCGGTACGCCCCGCCCAAGCCAGAGATGACAGCTTCCGCCATCATCCGGCGAAACACGATCTATCCAGAAGTTTTCCTCACCGATGGTCAGCGTGTCTCCACGCCGCAGTTGCCGCACATCATCAGTCCGGACAAACAGGGACGGGCTGGAGCCTTCAACGCGCACGCCCTGTCCGGCATAGCTGATATTTTCAGGGTCATCAAAAACACCACGTATCACTGCACCGGACTGCTCACCGGATGTAATGGTGGCTGACGTTCCCATGTACCCGCGTATCGTTTCATCGGCGCGGGCAATGGCAGCATCGAACAGGTTATCGAAATCAGCCACAGCGCCTCCCGTTATTGCATTCTGGCCAGGCCGCGCTCTGTCATTTCGGCTGCCACACCGGCAGAGACACGAAACGCCGTTCCCGGCAGCACAAATGCCACAGGTTCATCCCGCGTGGCGTGAAGTGCATCAGTATGCAGCGTCACCAGTGCCACGACCGTGACCAGTTCAGCCGTATCCTGAATCACGGTGTCCGGCTGCGCTGATACCACCTCATTTTCATGCCCGGTCAGCACATTTTCCGGGCTGAGAGGGGTGTCCTGACCGGCAGTGTCATCCGTGTCATCAAGCTCCTCTTCCAGCTCTGCCACACGGAGCGCCAGTTCTTCTTTCGTCCCCGTCAGGCTGACATCACGGTTCAGTTGTTCACCCAGCGAGCGGAGACGGGCAATCAGTTCATCTTTCGTCATGGACTTCTCCACAGAGAGACAATGGCCCCGAAGGGCCATGATTACGCCAGTTGTACGGACACGAACTCATCAGGGTCAGCCAGCAGCATCAGCGGTGCTGACTGAATCATGGTGAACTCACGTGCCGGATCGCCGGTGGTCACCCAGTTTTTCGGGTAACGGGCAGAGGCGTTAATGCCTTCGCGCTGTGCGTCCGCATCCTGAATACAACCATAGGTGCGCAGACCGCGTGCCTGAGTGTTCCCCAGCACCATCGTGTTGTCCGGCAGGAAGTTCTTTTTGACGCCGTTTTCCACGTACTGTCCGGAATACACGACGATGGCAACATCGCCATACATACCCTTATAGGACACCGCTTTACCCAGGTCTTTTACCGCTGTCTCCAGCTCGGAATGAGAGCCACGACGGGTATCCAGCTTCTCCTTGACGGCTTTGAAGGAACGGAACAGCGCCCAGCCTTTCGGATCAAACACGATGATATTCACCACACCGCTGGCGTTCAGCGCGTAGGCTTCGATATCGTCGGTCGGGTCATACGTGGACTTGTCACGCTTGCTCCACTCCGTGCCGCCGGACTGCGTGATGTTATTCGCCGCACTGCGGCCCATATCCACCTCAACCGGATCGAAGGCTTCACCGGTCATGGTGTATTTGCCCTTAAGCACGGCAGAAACGGCCTGCATCTCTTCGACCTGAGCAATGGCCAGCTCTTCGTCACGCATGTTCTGCATGATGATGCGACGGCGGCGGTAAGCCGGGTCCGCCAGATTCTGCGGATCTTCATCCGGCAGGCGACGCAGGGTCATCTGCGGATTCACCTCATGCTTCGGCTTGACATATCCCGGCGTAAATTCAGAGGTGGAGCCGCCACGGGAACGGATAACCTCACCGGAAACAATCGGCGAAACGTACAGCGCCATGTTTACCAGTCCCGGAATTTGTGAGAGATAGACTTTCTCCGTGGTGAAGGGATAGCTCTCACGGAAAAAGAGACGCAGAAACAGCGGATCAAACTTAAATTTCTGCTCATTTGCCGCCAGCAGCTGGGCGGTTGTGTACATCGACATAAAAAAAATCCCGTAAAAAAAGCCGCACAGGCGGCCTTTAGTGATGAAGGGTAAAGTTAAACGATGCTGATTGCCGTTCCGGCAAACGCGGTCCGTTTTTTCGTCTCGTCGCTGGCAGCCTCCGGCCAGAGCACATCCTCATAACGGAACGTGCCGGACTTGTAGAACGTCAGCGTGGTGCTGGTCTGGTCAGCTGCAACAGCCAGAATGCCAACGGCAGCACCGTCGGTGGTGCCATCCCACGCAACCAGCTTACGGGTGGCGGTGTCAAGCATCAGCGGAGTCATTGCAGGCGCTTTCGCACTCAATCCGCCGGGCGCGGTTGCGGTATGAGCCGGGTCACTGTTGCCCAGCGGCTGGTAATGGGTAAAGGTTTCTTTGCTCGTCATAAACATCCCTTACACTGGTGTGTTCAGCAAATCGTTAACGGCATCAGATGCCGGGTTACCTGCAGCCAGTGGTGCCGGTGCACCCTGCATCAGACGATCCAGCGCAGTGTCACTGCGCGCCTGTGCACTCTGTGGTGCTGCGGCCAGAATGCGGCGGGCCGTTTCCACGGTCATTCCGGGGGTTTCTGCCAGCACGCGCGCCTGTTCTTCGCGTCCGTGAGCCTCCTCACAGTTGAGGATCCCCATAATGCGGCTGTTTTCTGCCGCAACCGCTGCGGTGATCTGCGCGTTCACGTCCGGCTGCGCCGCGCTGGCGTTTTCGCCCTCCGTCGCTTGCACCACGTCAGTAACGTCAGCCTGCGAAGCGGTGGCTGAAACAGTTGTTGATTGAGTCTCTTTGGTCATTCGCCCTCCTGAGAGACGGGATTTACGTGCATCCAGTGCATCACGCATGACGGTGATCGCATCGGTGCTGTTAACAAGTTCATCAGCCAGTCCGGCATCAATGGCCTCCTGACCGCTGTACACTGCAGCCTCGGTATCCAGCACAGCCTGCACGGACAGGCCGGTATATGCCGACACCTTCTGCGCAAACATCTGGCGGGTTGCATCCATCCGGGACTGCAGTGTCTCCCGGACATCATCCGGAAGATGGCTGTAGGGGTTGCCATCCACCTTATGGCTGCCGCTGTAAATCAGCGTGATTTCCACGCCCTGTTTCTCCAGCGCAGCACCGTAATTACTGTGAGCCATCATGACGCCGATGGAGCCTGTCCGGGCGGTCTGCGTGACCAGACGCCGGGAGGCGGCGCTGGCAAGCAGCTGACCTGCACTGCAGTTCATGTCGTTGGCCAGCGCCCATACAGGTTTTATGTCACGCACACGGGCGATGATGTCAGCGCAGTCAAATGCCCCTGCCACCATTCCGCCGGGCGTGTCCATATCGAGCAGAATGCCGTCCACCATCGGGTCACTGGCAGCCTGTTGCAGACGGGCGATAATGCCGTTGTAACCGGTCATCCCCGAATAAGGCTGCAGCGCCCGCGTCCGGCTGACCAGCGTACCGGACACCGGCAGCACGGCGATGCCGTTCATGACCTGATAACTGCGGGCCTGTCGTGGTCCGTCACCATCACCGACTAACGCCAGCGTCGCGGGTGCCTCTCCGGCAGTCAGGCTGTCGCCGGACACCGCATCCGTCAGGCGGCTGATCCCAAGCTGGCCTGCAAGGGCACAAAAGAAAACCCGCGCATAGGCGGGTTCAAGCATCAGCGGCTCATTAAAGGCCATGCTGGCAATATGCGGGAGATTACGCAGCTCTGCTGTCACTCTTCTCCTCCTCTGTTGATTGTCGCAGCCCGGATTCAAATGCCGCAGCCGCCCAGGCGGGCGGTTTAAGACCAGCCGCGCGGCGCTCCATCGTTTCACGGACCTGCTGGGCAAAAATTTCCTGATAGTCGTCACCGCGTTTCGCGCACTCTTTCTCGTAGGTGCTCAGTCCGGCTTCTATCAGCATCACCGCTTCCTGAACTTCTTTCAGACCATCGATGGCCATACGACCGGAGCCTATCCAGTCGCAGTTCCCCCAGGCACTGCGGGCTTCCTGAAAGCTGAAGCGCGCTTTTGAAGGTAACGTCACCACGCGGCGAACGATGGCCTCTTCCAGCCAGCACAGAAACATCTGGCTCGCCTGACGGGATGCGACGAATTTTCGCCGTCCCATAAAGTGCGCCCACGACTCGTTCGCGCTGGCCCGTGCCGTGGAGTAGCTCATCTGGGCGTAATTCCTGGAAAGCTGCTCATACGAGACACCAAGCCCGGCAGCGATATACCGCAGCAGTGACTGCTCAAACACGGAGTAGCCGTTATCCGTGTCCTGAGCCGTCTGCAGGTTCAGTGAGTCACCCGGCATCAGGTGCGGCACTTTTGCGCCTCCCAGCCGGACCGGTGCGGCGGAGTAATACGCGGCAATTTCACCAATCCAGCCGGTCAGCCTTTCCCGCTGCTCCTGACTGTTCGCGCCCAGAATAAAATCCATCGCTGACTGCGTATCCAGCTCACTCTCAATGGTGGCGGCATACATCGCCTTTACAATGGCGCTCTGCAGCTGCGTGTTCTGCAGCGTGTCGAGCATCTTCATCTGCTCCATCACGCTGTAAAACACATTTGCACCGCGAGTCTGCCCGTCCTCCACGGGTTCAAAAACGTGAATGAACGAGGCGCGCCCGCCGGGTAACTCACGGGGTATCCATGTCCATTTCTGCGGCATCCAGCCAGGATACCCGTCCTCGCTGACGTAATATCCCAGCGCCGCGCCGCTGTCATTAATCTGCACACCGGCACGGCAGTTCCGGCTGTCGCCGGTATTGTTCGGGTTGCTGATGCGCTTCGGGCTGACCATCCGGAACTGTGTCCGGAAAAGCCGCGACGAACTGGTATCCCAGGTGGCCTGAACGAACAGTTCACCGTTAAAGGCGTGCATGGCCACACCTTCCCGAATCATCATGGTAAACGTGCGTTTTCGCTCAACGTCAATGCAGCAGCAGTCATCCTCGGCAAACTCTTTCCATGCCGCTTCAACCTCGCGGGAAAAGGCACGGGCTTCTTCCTCCCCGATGCCCAGATAGCGCCAGCTTGGGCGATGACTGAGCCGGAAAAAAGACCCGACGATATGATCCTGGTGCAGCTGGATGGCGTTGGCGGCATAGCCGTTATTGCGTACCAGATCGTCTGCGCGGGCATTGCCACGGGTAAAGTTGGGCAGCAGGGCTGCATCCACACTTTCACTCGGTGGGTTCCACGCCCGCAACTGCCCTCCAAATCCGCTGCCACCGCCGTGATAACCGGCATATTCGCGCAGCGATGTCATGCCGTCCGGCCCCAGAAGGGTGGGAATGGTGGGCGTTTTCATACATAAAATCCTGCAGGTCCCATGCGTCGCTGTGTCATGCCGGTCTGCACTTCCAGCTCTGCAATATATTTTTTCAGGTCAGACACGGAAGTGGCCGTAAACTCCACCCTTCGTCCGTCTTTCTGTACTGTTGCCACCCGTTTACCTGTCATCAGGTCATGCAGTGCCGCACGGGCAGCGGCAAGTTCTTCCTGTCGCGTCATTCATCCTCTCCGGATAAGGCACGGGCGTAATCTGCCAGTGTTTTCTTGTTGTTTGCTGCACCATCCTCTTCCTGCAGGCTCGCCAGCAGCGCACTGAGATCCAGCTGCCAGCGGGAAATACTGATGCGCAGCGCCGCCAGCGCATAAACGAAGCAGTCGAGTGCCTCATTGCGTCGCTTTTTGCTGTCCCACAGTATTTTTTTCCTGCCATCCACCCATTTTTCGACCTGCTCTTCAGCAGTCAGCTGCTGCGCTTCGGTCAGATCAAAAATATCCGGGTTATTCGGGAAGTGAACGGCACCGGGAAGCGGTTCATCCCCTTCCGGCGTCAGTGTGAAGCGGTTATAAATCTGCTCTTTCGCGGTATCCGTACCGATTTCGGTAAGGTAAACCCCGTTTTTGTTTCGCTTACGTGGCATGCTGGCCACCGGCTTGCCGTAGACGGATGCCCCTTTAATGGGGATCACCCGGAACAGCCCATGTTTTTTCGAGCGTTCATACACAATGGTCGGGTCAATCCCGCCAATATCCCAGCAGATACGGGATACCGACATTTCTGCACCATTCCGGCGGGTATAGGTTTTATTGATGGCCTCATCCACACGCAGCAGCGTCTGTTCATCATCGTGGCGGCCCATAATAATCTGCCGGTCAATCAGCCAGCTTTCCTCACCTGGCCCCCATCCCCATACGCGCATTTCGTAGCGATCCAGCTGGGAGTCGATACCGGCGGTCAGGTAAGCCACACGGTCAGGAACGGGCGATGAATAGTGCTCTTTCCGCTCTGCCATCAGCTCGGCATCCGGACGTTCACCGATTTTCGCTTCCCATGTCTCACCGAGCGTGGTGTTCACGAAGGTTTTACGTTTTCCCGTATCCCCTTTCGTTTTCATCCAGTCTTTGACAATCTGCACCCAGGTGGTGAACGGGCTGTACGCCGTCCAGATGTGAAAGGTCACACTGTCCGGCGGCTCAATCTCTTCACCGGATGACGAAAACCAGAGAATGCCATCACGGGTCCAGATCCCGGTCTTTTCGCAGATATAACGGGCATCAGTAAAGTCCAGCTCCTGCTGGCGGATGACGCAGGCATTATGCTCGCAGAGATAAAACACGCTGGAGGGATCATCCGGCGTCCATTTGAGGCCAAACGGCGTCTCTTTATCGCCAAATTTAAGGTACTGCTCCTCCCCGCAGTGCGGGCAGGCAACATGAAAACGCATAAAATGCGGGGATTCACTGGCTGCACGCTCAATCTGGCAGGTGCCTCTCACTTTGGGCGTGGAACCTCGAATGGACTTTGGCCAGACCGAGCCTTCAATACGCTTATCGCCCAGGAACGTCGGAGAGCCTTCCTGTTCAATATCATCATCAAAGGCAGCAAGTTCATCATAACCCGCCACATCCACTGACTTTTCACGGTAGTTTTTTGCCGCTTTACCGCCCAGGCACCAGAAGCCACGCCCATTGGTGAAACGCTTCATGGTGAGCGTGTTATCCCGGTGCTTTTTGCCATACCACGGAGCCAGCGCCAGCAGCGACGGAATATCGCGGATGGTCGGCTCAACGTGGGTTTTCATAAAGTTCTCGGCATCACCATCCGTCGGCAACCAGATAAGGGTGTTGCGCTGCTTATGCTCTATGAAGTAGGCATAAACACCCAACAGCATTTTGGAATAACCAACACGGGCAGACTTCACCACATTCACCTCGCGGATGTAGTCGCTGCCCATCGCATTCATGATGGCCCGCTGAAAGGGCAGTGTTTCCCAGCGCCCTTCCTGGTATGCGGATTCTTTCGGGAGATAGTAATTAGCATCCGCCCATTCAACGGCGGTCTGTGGCTCCGGCCTGAACAGTGAGCGAAGCCCGGCGCGGACAAAATGCCGCAGCCTGTTAACCTGACTGTTCGATATATTCACTCAGCAACCCCGGTATCAGTTCATCCAGCGCGGCTGCTTTGTTCATAGCTTTGATGATATCCCGTTTCAGGAAATCAACATGTCGGTTTTCCAGTTCCGGAAAACGCCGCTGCACCGACAGGGGGATCCCGTCGAGAATACTGGCAATTTCACCTGCGATCCGCGACAGCACGAAAGTACAGAATGCGGTTTCCACCACTTCAGCGGAGTCTCTGGCATTTTTCAGCTCCTGTGCGTCGGCCTGCGCACGCGTAAGTCGATGGCGTTCGTACTCAATAGTCCCTGGCTGGAAATCTGTCTCGCTGGCCTGCCGCAGTTCTTCAACTTCCCGGCGCAGCTTTTCGTTCTCAATTTCAGCATCCCTTTCTGCATACCATTTTATGGCGGCGGCAGAGTCATAAAGCACCTCATTACCCTTGCCACCACCCCGCAGAACGGGCATTCCCTGCTCCTGCCAGTTCTGAATGGTACGGATACTCGCACCGAAAATGTCAGCCAGCTGCTTTTTGTTGACTTCCATTGTTCATTCCACGGACAAAAACAGAGAAAGGAAACGACAGAGGCCAAAAAGCTCGTTTTCAGCACCTGTCGTTTCCTTTCTTTTCATAGGGTGTTTTAAATAAAAACATTAGGTTACGGCGAAGAAGAACGGAAACGCCTTAAACCGGAAAATTTTCATAAATAGCGAAAACCCGCGCGCCTTCCGCCCCGTAGCCTGCCGGATCGCTGGAAAGGACCCAGCTACTAGCGAATGCCAGTAGCCAAGGTGGGCTGCGGGCTTAATTTAAAGCGGTGTGATTTGCAACCATTCAGACGCACTAATCTCAAAGCGACGTCCGTTAGACAACTCGATAATCACGGGTAATTCACCTAGCTCCAGCCAGGCGTTTTTTTCCGTTGGAAAACTAACAGTAGAGATCTGGTAATCCGATACGCTTTCAGCCAGTCGGCAACTTTTAAACACATCACCAAGGGCGGACGCGAAGAATTCATTTAGCTCATATTCAATCTGCTCTTTAGCTGCTGTCATGTTTCTGTCTCATCAAGTTGAATAGGGTAATCAGGAATGGATGCGAACTACAGGTCGTCTGCACCATCTTTCAGATTAAAGCAGCGCCACATTTCGTCAGGGTCAGTATTAGCCGACATCTCGCGCACCTGATTAATATTTGGCGATATTACAACAGGCACTCAATGAATGCATGTTGTAAGCCTCTCGCTCAGGAGCACTGAATCGTTCCATTATTGAATTAAATTTATGCGACTCTTTCATCAAAACCTCCTGACAAAGATACCGTGCGACCACGGTCGCACGCTCCTGAATACATGCCCTGTTTCTTCCACCCCCGCACAGGACTGGCGAGCATGAGGGACAAACCCGCGAACCATAAACGCGGTAAAAACCCGGTGTGCATCGTTTTTGATTATTCCCGCACACTCTCGCAGAAGGAGTTCCCCGTCGGGCTACGGTCTCTGTTAATACGGGAATACGGCGACGATACAGCGCATGATGTGTCAGGCTTGAATACCTTTATCCGTTAAAAGGGATATCAGTTAAGTTATCCCGTGTAGGGTATAAGCCATTATCAAAGCCACTCTGTAGGGAGTGGCTTTTGTAATGGCAATAAAAAGCCCCGCGAATACGAGGCTAAATCCTGGTATTTGTAATGACTGGCTCTTATTTCAACGCAGCCCCTTACCGCGCGCCAGATGCTCAACTTCAAGCATCAGCAATGAGATGTTTAATCTGGATTCACTCCAGAAGTGATCACCACCCTGTCTACAGAGCCAGATGTGAAGGATGATGAGTAAAATTATCGCTATCATCGAAGGCATTGCGTCCTGATATATTCCTGAAGCGTTCTCAGTGCTGTCTGGTCTCTGATGATTCCGTCCCGGATACCGAGAACGTTTCGTCCAGCAACTGGAGAGAGTTCGACGGTGGCATCATTGCCCATGCCGGAGGCGCTGGAGGTTTCGGCTGAGGATGGCACAGAGCATTTTCCTTTGACGAGCACCCGACCACCATTATCAAGCTTGCGCCGAAGAGCATCATTTTCAGCTTTCGCATCAGCCAACTCCTTCGTGTATTTAGCATCGAGTACATCAGCAGCACGCTGGCGTTGCTGCATGTCAGTAATGGTGGCGGTCGCCTGCTTCAGCTCACTGACTTTTTTATCACGCTGTTCTTTGTAGGCGATGGCGTTATCACGGTAATGATTGACCGCCCACGACAGGCAGACGATGATGCAGATAACCAGAGCATAAATAATCGCGGCGACTCTGCTCACTGATCTATCCCCCAACAGGCTAATGCGCTTTCCTGGTCACGACGAATAACCTGTCCATAGCAGTTATTTGAACGTATGCGGCAATCGCGCCCACCATCTTTTATCCACCAGCGAATCGCCTCGCATGCACTCTTACGATCACCGGCATTCAGCCGCTTATAAAACGTCGACGGGAAACACTTACCGGGGCCAATGTTATAGGGACAAAATGACGCTATACCCGCTTTCTGTGGTTCGGTCAGTGGTACTTTAATATTGCGCTCCACCCATGCCAGCGCCTTATCACGTTCAATAGCGTTAACCTGGTCGCATTTTTCCTTCGACAGCTTCATTCCCGGTATGACGGGCTTACCATCCACCATTGTGGCACCACGACAGATGGTCCATATACCGGAACCATCGCGGTATGCCGTAGTGTGGTTACCCTCTTTTTCATCCAGAAACTGGTCAAGTATTTGAGGAGCAGACGCGCCTGCAGCAATCAGCGCCAGAACAGCAGCTGACAGGCCGTATTTGATTTTTGCGCTCATGGATATTTATCAGGATGCTACCAATGAAAGATACTGGAAAGCCAACTGCAAAAAGCTAACAACCCTTAATCGAGTTATCAGAACTGTTAATTTTTATGGTATACCGCGCCTCTGAACAGGGGCGCGTTTCTGGCAACAGCTCGTCCCCTTCACATAACCCGGCAGCAACATCCAGGAAGACCTGTCTGATGCTCCTTCTGGCTGCTGCCTCATAAAACTCCAGCGCGGCACCTTCAACACGGTCCAGCGAGATGTCCAGGTCAAAAATTTCACCGTCAAAGCGTTTTTTGTCCCGTAACGCTAAAGTTACCGTAACTTTATTCTCAAAATTGCGGATCCCTTTCACAATCAGTTCATATTTTTGTGTCATTGAATTACTCTCCCCGTGCAGCCTTACGCTTGTCTTCTCTTATTTTGAAGTACAGATTTGTCAGATAAGTCAGGAAGCCCAGAACCAGACTCCCCAGTACACCAATCGCAGCCCACTGTGACGGACTGACCTGATCAAGCCACTGTAAAAACCAGTAGCCAGCACTGCCTGCGGAGGTGCCGTAGGCAATGCCCGTTGAAATTTTGTCCATGGATTTCATAGCCTCACCTCCGCAAATAACGGATGGCGTAGTTTTACACTGAGAAATGAAAGGGATTTGAAAAGAAAAACCCGCAAAAGCGGGCGAAACGATATATACAGTAAGGGAAGCACTCTATCCAACAAACCACCCACAGTTAATCGGAATAAAAGCAGAGTGCTTATGAATGATCGCCTGCCCGAAGGTTAGTATTTCTGCACAGCAATTTTGCAAAAAAAGCGATCATTCATAACTTAAACGTCTTTCAGTCACTCCGGGATTTCCCATCATCGCAGACTGAAAGACTCTAACTGGAGCGGGCAGCGGGAATCGAACCCGCATCATCAGCTTGGAAGGCTGAGGTAATAGCCATTATACGATGCCCGCACATGGTGCCGACTACCGGAATCGAACTGGTGACCTACTGATTACAAGTCAGTTGCTCTACCTACTGAGCTAAGTCGGCACTGGACCGCCACCGGGGACTCGAACCTCGCACTCTCAACTTAAAGGGTTGACGCTCTTTCCTGATGAGCTAGTGGCAGTTGGTGGCCCTTGCTGGATTTGAACCAGCGACCTGGCGATTATGAGTCGCTCGCTCTCACCACTGAGCTAAAGGGCCGCGCGCAGAATAATAACGTTACAGAATTAATACTGCAATATCTTCAGAAGGCCTGATTAAATGCTGTTTTTCACTTGTCCACCAGCGTGTTTACTGTACTGCACCAAGTTTACAGGTACAAAAAACCCGCTCAGTGGCGGGTTGCTATCACAGCTATATATTTACTTATTATGCCGTTACTAACATTTATCTTCGGCATATAATCGAAAACAAGGTTTGCTTAAAACTCTGCTTTCATTTTATCCGGGAATTTTTTATTTGCAGCATAATAACTACCAAGTATATAAGCGTTCATTTGCTGCTCTACATCAACCCGACATGCAGCACTAGAACAAGCACCACTGATAAGCCCAAAAGAACTCCCTTTAGCAGAGAGATCAGCTTTAATTTCCTCTACAGTGTTTTTCCCCATAGCAACTACACACCCTGTCACAATATATCTAGCCTTCACATCATCCATGCTAAGGATAGTGGTTTTCGCAATTTTGCTGTATCCATCATTTTTATAAACATCCATGGCAAAGGCACGGCAATCTGTATAATACGGACTTGCTTTAACTTGCGAATACTCAGGTAATTTCATACCTGCACAACCAACTAAACAAAAACCTATCGCTGCTATTAATACCTTTTTCATTACACTCATAACCTAGAAGCATCATTGAAACTAATTTATTAAATATTCATCGAGTTTCTGGAATACAGACGTTAACCATCTCTCCAAAATCTAAAAGATAATAAGAAAAAATGTTTAACGCACCAATCCATTTCATAGTTTCATGAGACATCAGGCACAAAAAAACCCGCTCAGCGGCGGGTTCTTAAATCTTATCAACGGTAGACATACAAAGCCCATCGTTGGGAAAATCTTATCCATATTTTTTGAAAAATGCAAGCATCATGTCGCCATCTTCGGAGAAAATCATTTATCTTGTCACTTTTCTCAATTGTGTCTCTGCATATGCTTCTTCCTGCCAGCACTTTGTAACCAGTTTATCAATGACATCTGCATATCCTTTGTACCACTGATAATCCGTCAGATCCGGTACCAGCTTCTGGACATGATGCCGCGCCAGTGTGGTTGGTAAACGGCTAAACCGGTTTCCATTGCAACGCCCACAAATCTTATAAACAGGCGCACCATGAAGCCGGGTTCTTTTTTCATCCAGTACAATACCTTTCCCCTTACACCCTCTGCACGCTGTGCTGACCTCTCCCTTACCATGACAATGCTGACATAGTTCCTTCACCCACTCTTCCTTGATAACAGATTCCCCGCTTCTGGAGTGTTTCACCACTTCGCGCAATACATTATGAAATCCAGTACCAGCACAATGCTCACAGCGAGCCTTACTTGCCGCAGACCTGGAATAATCAGCAAAGGCAAAATTCACAAGGTAAGGGATGATCTGTAACCGGGTTTCTTCACTCAATTTGTTCAATGTCGGGTTATCCAGTGCCATCGCGTAATTGAGCAGACCTTCAATCGCAAACTGAGGATCCTGAACACCAACTTTTGCCAGGAATAAGGCAAAACCCAGTGGTGCTTTCGACTGCACCATCCCCTGCGCAGCCATCACATCCGTAATCGTTAAACCACCAGAGCCTGTCGCCGGTGCGTCATCGCTCAATTTTGGAGATTTTGGGGAGTAATATTTTGGTAAGGCTTCAAGGTTCATGCTCATTCTCCACTTACGCCAGTACGCCTATTGCCAGCGCACGATCGATAAAACGAAATATCAGCTCCAGCTGGGAGCCATACTTCTCTTCAAATGCCACGGTATCCGCATGCAGCTCGTCGTGATGCTTTCTGCACAAAGGCAACACAAAGAGGTCATGCGCTTTTGTACCCATTCCCCCCTGACCGTGGCCTATCAGGTGGTGGGGATCATCAGCGGGCTTTCCACAACATGCACACGGCTGTGTCTTAACCCAGCGCGTGTACTTTTCATTAACCCAGCGGCGACGTTTTGGGCGTAACATAAAAGACTCCGGCGACTCCGGATCCACTTTCAGCGCCAGCACCTTTTTTGCCTTATCCTGGATGATGCTGGTGGCAGGAACCGAAGGCACAAGGTCACTTTCCCGGGTGACAGACGGCACAACAGGCTTTGGTAATCTCAGTGCCTTACGGGCTGCACTTTCCGGTAAGGCATCCGCCAGGTCATTACGAATCAGCCACCAGCACAGTTCCGGCATTGTCACAACGTGACTATCATCAAAACCGAGATCCCGACGCACAACAGACAACACCCAGCGGGCACAGTTATCCGTTGCCATTGATTCCAGCCGTTCCGTGAACTGATCGCGCAGCTGGTTATCACAGTGCCAGCACAGACGGATTGCGCCCGGAGCGTGTCGCATTGTGGTCATGTTCTCGCTGTGCCAGTCGGAATGAGGCCACTGGCAGCCTTTTTCACGAAGTAACCAGCTTTCAAGACATTCCACGCCACCAGCACGACGGATCACTGCCTCATTGCGGAACACGGCCCGAACAGCAGGATCATCCGCCAGCGGTTGTGATGCCGCGGGAACGGCACCACTGGCGAAAGATGAATAACGTTCCGGCTCAGGCTCCAGCAGTACACGCCCCTGCATAAACAGGGGCATCAGCTCTGAACCTGGTCTGAACAATACGATCCCCATACGCGGGGCTATTTCAGGGGTCAGTAGTGCTCTCACGGTCACCTCAATGAACGGTATCGAGCAACTTTAACAGCTCAGGGAATCGGGATTCGAAGAAATGCGGCTGCGTCTCGCGCGGATTTGCGGGACTGGTGATGTTCTTGCCGAACATGCAGCCTTTCGCCGTCAGCGACCAGAATTTTTTGATGTTGTTAATCGCGGTACGGCTGTATCGTTCGCGCTGCTCGACGATCCCCAGCTTCGCCATCTGGTGATATGCCTGATTAGCCGTAAGGCGGATACCATACTGTTTCAGCAGTGCACTCAGCGACAGTGTCGGGCGACTTGAGCCATCAGGCGCGTCAGCAGGAGCATCAATGGCATAGCGCGGTGCCAGATTCGGTAAGCCAACAGCCTCCTGGAGTTTCTGACAGGCCCCAAGCACTGAAGAGTTAGACAGGTTTAACTCCCTGCGCATAAAGTCCAGCAGAATCACTCCAGCCTGCATCTTGTCAGCAGCCTGCCCGGATAATTTTTCCGGTACGCTGGTTACCATATCGAAAGTACGGATCACCTTCAGATGGAATGACGGGCTGATCCACATTGCATAGGCATACACCAGTTCTTTGCAGACATACGTCCCCTGGTTATTTCCGCCATTAATGACGCTAACTGGTTGATTTTGTTCCAGAGGCGGAATTCCACCCTCGGTGAAAAGTTGTTCAATCAATTCACAGGTTTGCTTATTGGAGAGCCAGTATTTCGGGCGGTTTTTTTGTTCTCCCCCGGCTGCCCTGTGCAGATCGTTCAGGCTGTAACGCCCATAAGCATCACGACGAACTTCAATACCATCAATGACCATCAGATTATTCATACTTCGTTTCTCCTCTTAATCAGGCGGCTGCACCCGCCGTTTTCTCGTACTTACTGATAGTGATCTCGACCTTCCCTCCCGGGATAACCGGTCCCCACTCCACCAGCATTCTTTTCACCTGACTGTCGTCTTCCCACACACCCGCGTGGGTCAGGGCGTCAAACAGCGCCTTGTTATAGTTGTCCAGATCGCGGATCCGGTTATCCGGAGGAAACAACACGATCTCCACTGAAGCAGGTGCCGACGTTGGTTTCGGCAGACGACGTAACTGCTCAACTATTGCTGCGCACGCCGCGCTCTGGAATTTTCGCCCCGCCGCGCTTATCAGACTCTTACCAGCAAACGCCCCTTTGTTGGGGTGTCGCCAGTACGTGTTCACGCTGGGCGGGAAAGGCAAGATCAGCTTCATACTTTCAGGCCTCTCTCATGTAACCAGTGGGCTGCACGCAGCCTGGCGTTTTCCTCACCGGCAAGCAGTGCGCGGATAATCCCGACCGTCTCGCTGTCGTCGTCCTTCACCGCGGTATGAAGCGTTATCCCCCGGGCCACGCCACGCTTTATCGTGATGACGCCTTTTTTCTCCAGTGCACGAAGATGCTCTACCGCTGCATTCACTGAACGGTATCCCAGCATGGTTGCCACCTCCTGATTGGTTGGCGGAAAGCCACGCTCTTTCTGGTAAGAAATCAGCATATCCAGCACCTGCTGCTGGCATTGAGTTAACGTCGTCATGCCGCCATCTCCCTGACCAGTTTTTCCGCCTGCTGGCGAACCTGCACCAGAAAGGCTTCACCACATGCCTCAAGTTCATCGCGCCCGATGTAGCTGATTGCCGGTCCCTTCCAGGTCTTGTCGAAAACAGCAATAGCACCAGCGAAGAAAGCGCCTGTCGGCACCTGCTTCTCATCCTTCGGGATAAACCAGGCAGGCAGTTCAAAACCAATACGCCCGCGAATAAAAGCAATATGGTCCGCATCTTCCGGCCACCACACTTCGCTGGTGGCAGCTTTGATCAGGAAAACATAGCGCCCGTCCTTATCACGCATGGCACTGGCATGTTTCATGATGTAACGCATGCCGGTGATGTATTGCCCCTCATGCTGACTGGCGCGGCTGTATGGGGGATTACCAAAGGCAGCACCTTTAAGCTCCGCAAGACGTTCTGACCAGTCATGCGCCAGCGCGTTATCTTCCGCCGTGTAATACGCGGCACATTTGGCGTTATCACCGTCAGTAAACAGATCCAGAACAAACGGGCCAAACAGGGTGTTAATTCCCCAGAAAATGTTGTCCGGCGTGCGCCACTGATCGCCCACTTCCTTCAGTTCATGGGCTGGTTTGTTCCGCAGTTCCACCAGCGCCTGGCAATATTTATTACTCATTAAGCCCCCACGTAATTCCCTGACAGATACCACTCATCACCCGATACAGCTCGCTTGCTGCTTTTCCGTAAGCACTGCTCACGACGCGCCAGAAAATTGTTTCGTTCTGGCTGGGAGTGGCTTTCACGGAATGCCGCCATCCACACGGTTGCAGCACGACGGTATAAGCCCCTGGACTCCAGTTCTTCAGCCTGGCGGGTCAGGCACAAAATCACCCGTGGATCGTTAGTGCCGACATAGAAATTGCGCACAGGTCTGGTTTCACGAACTGGTTGTGGTTCCGGTTCCTGCGCTCTCTCAGTCAGGCGCGGGAAATGTCTGCGTGTATCTCCTTCACAACGGTGATCCACACGCCCACTCTGACGTAACTTGCTTGCTGACTGCAGAACGCGCTGCCGTGAGTAACCTGCAAAAGCATCCGCAATGTCTCCGGAAGTACACCCCGGATGGGCTTCAATGAATTTCTGAACTTCATTCAAAAGACTCATAATCACCCCCTGAATCCTGCCGGGATCTGGCTGTAGTCCACGTTGTCGTAACTGGCTTTGAAGTACGGGTCCTCGCGTCTGGCTGCAGATACCGCAGGAACTTCCCAGGATTCTTCGAAATGACGATCCGGACCAAAGAACGTGACAGCCTGTTTCACAAATTGTGTGCCGCTGTTACCCATCGCAGATACCCAGCACGAGTAGCGTTTCACACCTTCCAGCATGTTTTCGGGGTTTACCCCCTCATTCAAACGGGCTTTCCAGGCTTTGAAGGCTGCTGATTTTGAATTGCCACCAGCACGTTTGGGGTATGCCAGCCATGCCTGCTCAAACTCCGGAGAGTATTCCGGTCGGTTTGAACGAACTCGCACAGACTCATCAGCAGATGCACCAACAGCTATTGGTTCATTGACTGGTTCTTTGACTGGTTCAAAAGAGTGACTGGTTCTGGGTGAATCTCCTGCACTACCCCCTAGTGCAACTCCTGCACTACCTGGTGAATTTGCTGCACCAGATAGTGAATTATTTGCACTACCCCCTAGTGAATCTCCTGCACCATCCAGATGAAGGAGATAGATATTACTTGAGTTACCTTTTTCACCTTTCCGGGTGACTTTTTTTACCAGCCCGGACTCACAAAGGGCCGCAATATGATTCATCACAGAACGTTTGCTAATCTCGCACTGGTCAGCAATATGCTGGTAGCTGGGCCAGCACTCACCCTGATCGCTGGCATTATCAGCCAGCTTGATCAGAACCAGTTTTCGCAATGGATTACCCACTCGAATTTTCATCGCTTTAACCATCAGCTCCATACTCATGCTGCACCTCCGAGATGCTTCATGTTTTTTCCGGAGCGAAAGGCTATAAGCGGCATACTGACGCGGTAATTACGGCCCAGCGGTTCACAAATCACCTTCTGACATTCACGGTCAACCAGGCTGACACGTAGAACATGCCCTGCTGGCGTGGTGTACCACTGCCCAACTGTGGGTGTTGATATTTTTTTACGCTGAAATAAACGGTAAATGTTGAGGAGTAACGGATTAAGCATGACGATGCCCTCCGCTGATATTCAGGAGACGGTGAATATGAAAATTAGCCTTATCCGCCAGACGAATACGTTCAGCTTGCAAGTTAAGAAGGGTTTCTACCAGAACCTGATGTGCTTGCGGATCCGAAAGAGTTACCTTGCGCAGAGCACGTAGTGCAGTTGTTACATAACTGAGTTTATGTAAGTCTTCATCATTCAGACGAGTGAGGGCTGGGACAGTAGCCATGATGGCAGCCTCCTTGATCGGTGAAATACTTCCACCACCGGAAACGCCAATTTCGCTGGTGGTGAACTGAACGGGGTTGGCGTAACCGGTGATCAAGGAAACCGGCGCATCTTTCGATGCCCCCGCCCAGCCCACCATAACTTTGATGTGAGCAAATGCGGACGATAAAAAAGACGCTGGCGCGTCATATATCGCCTTGATCAATTCCAGGACGCCAATCCCGGCACCCGCTTTATAAGGTGCCTGAACAGTGTAACGTCCCGGAATGGCAGAATCAATGTGCTGGTGGTCCTTCACACTCAACAAAATCACGCTTGAATTTCCACAAAGGACTAAAGCACTCATGCGGGTAGTCTTTGCGAAGATAGATAACGCGCTGTGTTTCTGGCTCCCAACGAATAACATGAACATAAAGTCCTCTTCCGTCACGAAACCAGCGGTTAAGTTCCTGCACAACTCGCCCCCCACAGTCAGGTAAAGTTCTCTGTGGTTACTTACAGCCAGGAGATTTGGTAATCTGCATTCATGCCGTAACAACAGGTGTTCAGCGACGCTGACCACCAGCTGTTGCGACAAACGGTTATTTGCCGTTAAACTGTTCATGCGTTAGTTTCTCCACAGACACAAAACGCCACGACGCCCGGAGCTGCACACTCGCGGGCGTCACTCTTTTCTGGAGCGCAAAAGATTTTGTAGACCAGTGCTGCATGCTCCTGGAGCTTCGAAATTGACAGATACAACTCATCATTAATTGCTGTCTGCTCGTGTGGCTCCACTACCCCATCTTCGATTGCCGAACGAATCTGCTTTGAGTAACTCCCGATCTGTTCGATGACTTCCAGCAGGCGCTGGTTTATATCGGCGTTCTCTACTTCCTCAATTTCAGGAAGCGATACAAACACCCCACCAGCAGACTGTGCGACAGCATCCGCAATGTAGTGAGTGCCAGCCGCGCGCTGTAAAATCATTGCCCATCCCAGCGGGAAAATCTGATCGCCATCTGCACGAAGGCGGTTGAATAAAGCGTTCTCTGTTACATCTAGCCACTCAGCAGCTTCAGCGTACCCCCCCGGCAACGCCGCGATAGTTTTTCTGACAGCTTTCACGTACCACTCAGGCTGTTTTTCTACTTTCCAGTGATGCTTACCCACGGTTAGCCTCATCGTTCTGTGGTTAAAAATTGAAGGTGTTCTGTTAATCTTTCGGATAGATATCCGGTCTTAAGTCAGATTTCGTAATTGCACCTGACGTGCATTGCTCAAGTTTTTTAGCCAGCACAAAACTGGCTTTTTTATAACCATTGAAAACCAGCCGTAAATAGCCTGGTGTTGAGCCAACTTTTCCGGCCAACTCGCCCTGCTGTTCTTTGGTTAAAGAGTCCCAATACGCTTTCATACAATATGTACCTCCGATATACATATTACATGATTGAGATGAACCTTCAAGATACTTGTACCCTATCGGTACAAAGGTTTTAATTTCGTTATGAAAACAGTCCATGACATCCGGCGGTCTAACGCCAGAAAACTGAGAGATGGTGTTGGCGGGAATTCTTCCTTTGCCACCATGATTGATCGCGAGCCAACCCAGACCAGCAGGTTTATGGGAGATGGTGCTACTAAAAATATCGGTGACAGCATGGCACGGCACATCGAAAAATGTTTCGACCTGCCTGTCGGATGGCTTGATCAAGAACACCAGACAACAAACATCACAAAAAAACCTGATGTTTCAATTACTAACAAACAAATAACGTTAGTCCCTGTCATATCATGGGTACAGGCCGGAGCATGGAAAGAAGTTGGCTATTCTGAGGTTGATTTGAGCACAGCAGAAACTTATCCCTGCCCTGTACCCTGTGGCGAAATGACTTATATCTTGCGGGTGATTGGTGATTCAATGATTGATGAGTACCGCCCGGGAGACATGATTTTTGTAGATCCTGAAGTCCCTGCCTGCCACGGTGACGACGTTATTGCATTGATGCACGATTCAGGCGAAACCACCTTCAAGCGGTTGATAGAAGATGGAACACAGCGTTATCTCAAAGCATTAAACCCAAACTGGCCTGAGCCTTACATTAAGATTAACGGTAATTGCTCTATAATTGGTACAGTGATTTTCTCGGGAAAACCAAGAAGATACACAATAAAGGCCTAATCAATATTTATGAACCTGCTTCGGCAGGTTTTTTTATGCTTGACAATGTACCCATGAGATACATAATGTATCTAAAAGAAACATAACACAGGCAAGATTAAAACAAAATTTGGTTGTAACACGGCGTATGGCACATGCGTCGTTAGCGGTCTGGTGACGTTAAAGGGGACAATCCACTCCTTGCTCGAGCAAACAAACCAGGTAGCCGGAATGTGCAAGTCAATGATGATGCTGATAAGACGCCTAACCAGCGTGGCGATTCGGTTTGACGCCTGGGAAGAGACCAGGGTGCAACGATGAGGGCATTTATGGAACCGCGACAAAGTGTGGTGCCGTAACTGGCTAAGTGCTCTCAGCGTTGTGGTAATCCGCGAAATGGCGCGGCGGTAAGTATGGCGGGGTTACTCTTTCCCCGTTGAGGACACCGGATTGTCAGGTTGACCATACGCCTGAGTGACAACCCCACCACAACAGCCACTGCTTTGGCGGTACCAGTTTGTACACTTGCTTCCGGCTGGTACCGCTCTTTTTACAAAACAGAGAAGAGCATCACCGGACGACGGGCTCATAACCCAATCCATCCGGGCGGCTGCCACCGCAGGTGTTCTTCTCTGTTTTGTGGAGAAACTAACCGCCCCTACGGGGGCATTTATGGAAATGTAATTGACTCAATAATCGCCAGACGGTGAGGGCTTCCTTTTACCCGAATTCAGCGCGGTGCAGCGCATATACGTGGAGAACAAAATGTCATTTATTAAAACTTTTTCCGGGAAGCATTTTTATTATGACAGGATAAATAAAGACGACATCGTTATTAACGATATCGCGGTTTCCCTTTCAAATATCTGTCGCTTTGCAGGACATCTTTCACACTTCTACAGTGTCGCCCAGCATGCGGTGCTTTGCAGCCAGCTGGTGCCGCAGAAATTTGCTTTTGAAGCGTTAATGCATGATGCAACAGAAGCATATTGCCAGGACGTCCCCGCGCCACTGAAACGACTTCTTCCTGACTATAAACGGATGGAAGAAAAAATAGACGCCGTAATCCGTGAGAAATACGGGTTACCTCCTGTTATGAGCACGCCAGTGAAATATACCGATCTCATTATGCTGGCAACCGAACGCCGCGATCTCGGGCTTGATGATGGCTCTTTCTGGCCCGTACTGGAAGGTATCCCGGCAACAGAGATGTTCAAAGTTATTCCACTGTCGCCAGGCCATGCCTATGGGATGTTTATGGAACGTTTTAACGAGTTATCGGAGTTACGCAAATGCGCATGAATGTTTTCGAAATGGAAGGGGTTCTTCGCGGGAAATGTGTACCGCGAGATCTGAAAGTGAATGAAACAAATGCTGAGTATCTGGTACGTAAATTCGATGCGCTTGAAGCTAAATGTGCGGCTCTGGAAAACAAAGTAATACCAGTGTCAGCTGAACTGCCGCCAGCAAATGAAAGTGTTCTGTTATTTGATGCTAATGGAGAAGGCTGGCTGATTGGCTGGCGTTCTCTCTGGTACACATGGGGGCAAAAAGAAACCGGAGAATGGCAGTGGACATTTCAGGTCGGGGACCTTGAAAACGTCAATATCACTCACTGGGCAGTAATGCCGAAAGCACCAGAGACTAAGAAATGAGCGTGATAAAAACTCATACAGGAATTGTTATCACCCGAGACGGTGAAAAGCGGATGAAATTACATTCCACTGAAACGTCCTGGGTTGCCGGACGTTGTGAATCCTACGACAAAAAGACTGGTTACCGTTGGGGTGCGCCAAACATGCGTCGCCGTCTGCTCCTGGACAGCATCAGGCCAATAAAACAGGTAGCAACCAGAGAACAAAATTAATTATCAGGACTGGAATTTGATATTACTGCCCGTGTGCAGCGGGCTAAGTGGAGAAACATATGCTGAACCTCGATTGCGTTCCTATCTCAACTTATTGCAAAGAAACTGGCGAAACTCCTGAAGCAATAAACAAACGTGTACAGCGCGGTGTTTGGCGTGAAGGTGTTCAGGTTTTAAAGGTTGAAGGCGTTAAGGAGAGGTGGATTGATCTTAGTGAGGTTGCAAAATGGGCCAGACAAAACTGCTCAAACTACCGCGCGGCGTAACAATCAGAAAACACCGTCAGGGAGAAACGATCAATATAACTTTCACCTACAAAGGAGTTAAATGTCGTGAGCCACTTTCCAATCTGGAAGTAACACCAAAGAACATTAAATACGCCGAGCGCACACTCGGCGAAATTCATAATAAGATCGAAAGGGGAACATTCATTTATGCGGAATATTTTCCCCGTTCTGCTCGTTTGAAAATTTTTGGTAATGCTGCTGCAGGCAAAACGGTAAAAATGTACCTGGACGAATACCTTGAAATCTGCGAAACGAGAAAACTTTCACCATCTACGATTGGTGGTTATAAAAAATGCCGTAGTGCGTTAGCCTCACTCCACATTTGCCCTGCAAGTGAATTAACACCAGCAATCCTGAAAGCGTGGATTCAAAGCCAGAAAACGACCTTAAAAACAATTCGCAACCAGTTATCTTTCCTGCGGTCAGCACTTGATGAAGCCGTAACCGATGGGGTACTTCAAATTAACCCCGTATCGTTGGTAACTGCTTCGCGCTACCAAAGTGATAAGTCAGAAGCAGAAAGCAGCTACGTGGTTGATCCGCTATCACCAACAGAAGTTGATGCATTACTAGCAGCAGCCGGAAACAAACAATGGGAGAATCTGTTCCGGTTCGCTATACATACAGGCCTGCGTAGTTCTGAATTATGTGCCCTTCGATGGCGTGATATCGACTTTGTTGGAAAAACTGCCCATGTCCAGAGCGCAAGTGTTGTCGGTATTATCAAAGGGACAAAGACAAAAGCAGGTACTCGTAAAGTTGAACTGACAGAAGAGGCAATGTTGGCGCTGATAAATCAGAAGCCATTTACATTCATGAAGGATGCTACTGTCTTTGAAGACCCAAAGACCAATAAGCCTTGGGCAAGTGCTGATGCAATCAGGAAAAAAGCATGGGTGCCAACATTACGGAAAGCAGGTATTCGATACAGAAATCCATATCAAACTAGGCATACATTCGCCACCAGCCATATCAGCCGAGGAGCAAATCTGTTTTGGCTTGCAGCTCAAATGGGGCATAAAGGGCCGGAAATGCTTTTCAGGCATTATGGTTCGTATCTCGTAGACTATGATGGCAAGACAGCTTGTAAGGACCAAGTATCAAAAAATCCGGAGAACATGAAAATTGAGAAGTAAAACGCCCGATAGCACTAGCCCCCCTTCGCAAAACAGTAAAGCTTACAAGAATGTTAGCAGGATGATGAGGATAGTGTACAATGGTTTTAGTGTGCATTAAATGCAAAGATTTGACGTTTTTTGTCAAATTTGTGCTATAAAATCACTTTTAGTGGTTTTTAAGCTATGGGAAGTTAAAAGGGTATAAATTATGTTGATTGAGTTTACAGTACAAAACTATAAATCTATTTCAGAGAAACAAACACTGAGTTTAGTTGCATCAAAACTTAACGATTTGCCTAATAATCTGTTCAGTATTGATGAACCTAAATCTCTTGAATTGCTTAAAAGTGCTGTGATTTATGGCCCTAATGCTGCCGGAAAATCAAACATTATTAACGCTATTACAACTATGGCTGAACTTATTGTCCGGTCTGCTACAGGTTATAAAAGTGGTGATAAACTTGATATCACGCCTTTTAGACTAGACTCAAAGAAGATTAATCAACCATCTGAATTTGAAATTAACTTTATTTCCGAAGGCATCAGATACCAGTATGGTTTTTCTGCAACAGAAGATTTTATTCACGACGAATGGTTATTTGCATTCCCCAAAGGCAGACCACAAAAATGGTTTTTACGTCTATGGGATGAAGAAAAACAAACCCATGAATGGGAGTTGGGGCCATCGTTGACAGGAGAAAAACAAACATGGTTGAAATCAACTAGGCCTAATGCGCTCTTTCTTTCTACAGCAGTACAATTAAACAGTGTACAACTAAAACCTGTATACGATTGGTTTTATTACAAAGTTAAATTTACTGAATTAACAGGTTGGGATAGTGATTACAGTGCAAAGCAATGCTTAAATGATAAGAAAGATGAGATTCTCAATTTTTTAAAAGCTGCCGATGTAGGTATTGATGACATTCATGTAACAAAAGAAAAATTCAATCCCAATGCTCTTCCTGATGATATGCCTGCAGCCATCAAGGAACTAGTAATTAAGAATATGCAAGGCAAGGAAGAATATGTCATTAAAACACTTCATAATAATGAGGATGGAGAGCCAATTCCATTCGATTTAAAAGATGAATCGCATGGAACTAGAAAAATCTTTAGTTTCGCAGGTCCCTTATCACATTCACTCGAGACAGGAAACATCCTGTTTATTGATGAATTAAATGATAACTTACACCCCAAATTAGTTGAGTTTATTGTAGGTTTATTTCACGATAAAAATATCAATAAGAATGGTGCCCAGTTAATCTTTACAACTCATGAGACGTCTATTTTAAATCAAGATGTTTTCAGACGAGATCAGATTTGGTTTGTAGAAAAAGACAATTCAAAGCAAACAAATCTTTTCCCACTTACGGATTTTAGTCCAAGAAAAGGAAGGGAGAATTTAGAAGCTTCTTATCTTGACGGTAGATATGGGGCTTTACCACTCATTGGGAAATGGGAGAGATATTAATGGGAAGCGAAGATCTGTTCAAAAAAAGAAAGGCTCGGCGTAATAATGAATTCAAACGAGTTAGTAAAGCACGAGCTCAAATGAAGAAAATTCTTATCGTCTGTGAGGGAGAGAAGACTGAGCCCGCATATTTTACAGATTTTATAAAACATTGCCGTATAAGCACGGCAAGCATAGTTGAGATTTCTGGAGAGTGCGGCTCAAGCCCTATGAATGTGGTATCTTGGGCAAAAGAAAAATATAATACGGAAAAAAAAAGGAGCGACCCTTATGATAAGGTTTATTGTGTCTTTGATAGAGACGCTCACCCTAACTATGATGAAGCTCTTAGCAGGATTAATTCCTTAAATCCAAAAGGGATTTTTGTTGCTATAACTTCCATACCATGTTTCGAGTACTGGCTGATACTACATTTTGGATACACCCGAAAATCATTTTCACCTCAGAAAGGCAAAAGTGAAGGCGCACAAATGCTAGCTGAGTTAAAAAAATACATGCCAGATTATGAGAAAAAGGCATCAGGTGTATTTAATAAATTGCAAGATCGGCTCGATACGGCATTAATCAATGCTAAAAGAGTCGAAGATGCCGCCAAAAAAGACGGTTCGATAAATCCTTCAACTAAAGTTGGCGCTTTGATTACAGATCTAATTAACATTCGTGATGACTTTGAAAATGAGAAGTAAAAATAACATGTCATGATGTAGCGACGGCAGCATGTTTAAGTTCAAATGGCAAAGTGTACGCGAAGTATACGCGGATCAAAAACAATAGAAAAAACGTATATTTTACAAAAGATTATATAAATTTTGACGCGGGTTCAACTCCCGCCAGCTCCACCAAATAAATCAAGGGGTTACGTGAAAGCGTAGTCCCTTTTTCTTTGATTGTGGCAGCAAAATGGCGACGGATTTAACGACTCCGTATTGCTCTTCTGCTTTACAATCACAGTCTTCTCACTCCTTTTTCAATAGAGAGAAAACCATCGCCAATGTAACAAATATCTGGTTGTATTCTCTGTGCCCCGTACTGAATTGTATTAATACGTTCCTGACTTAAACCCGAATTTTTTAGCCCATTAAAATCCCCTTGTGTTCGTTGAGCCTAAAAGCATAGAGACACACATTGCTCTCCCCCCTTGCAAGAAGAATGCAGTACTAAAAATACCCTGCTTACAATGAGTTATCTCAAATTGACTCACCTTGTATTAAATCGCAGGGTAAGTTTATTTTAAAGTTTGAAATCATGCTTATACACGCCCTTACAATCCACAATAGTGCATTGTTTTAACTCGTTATTCCCCTAAAAAAGCATCTGGCACTCACCAAATCAAATGTTAACCATTTGTTGTTTTCGATCACAATAAGAAAACAATATGTCACTTTTGTGCGCATTTTTCAGAAATGTAGATATTTTTAGATTATGGCTACGAAATGAGCATCGCCATGTCACCCTACATCTCATAAGAGGATCGCTTCTGATGAATGCACTGACCGCCGTACACACTAACGCTGTCGATTCAGGCCAGGACTATAGCGGATTCACCCTCACCCCGTCGGCGCAATCCCCTCGCCTGCTGGAACTTACCTTCTCTGAACAGACGACCAAACAGTTCCTTGAACAGGTCGCCGAGTGGCCCGTGCAGGCACTGGAGTACAAATCGTTTCTGCGTTTTCGGGTAGGCAAAATTCTTGACGACTTGTGTGCAAATCAGCTGCAACCACTGCTGTTGAAGACGTTGCTAAACCGCGCTGAAGGTGCGTTGTTGATCAATGCGGTGGGTGTCGATGATGTGAAGCAAGCGGATGAGATGGTGAAGCTGGCAACGGCGGTAGCGCATCTGATTGGTCGTTCCAATTTCGATGCCATGAGCGGTCAGTATTACGCGCGTTTTGTAGTGAAAAATGTCGATAACTCAGATAGCTATCTGCGCCAGCCGCACCGCGTAATGGAACTGCATAACGACGGCACCTACGTTGAAGAAATCACTGATTACGTGCTGATGATGAAAATCGACGAACAGAACATGCAGGGCGGAAACTCGCTGCTGCTGCATCTCGATGACTGGGAACATCTGGACCACTTTTTCAGCCATCCGCTGGCGCGCCGTCCGATGCGCTTTGCCGCGCCGCCAAGTAAAAACGTCAGCAAAGATGTCTTCCATCCGGTGTTCGACGTCGATCAGCAGGGTCGCCCGGTGATGCGCTATATCGACCAGTTCGTCCAGCCAAAAGACTTCGAAGAAGGCGTGTGGCTGAGTGAGCTTTCCGATGCCATTGAAACCAGCAAAGGCATTCTTTCTGTGCCCGTTCCCGTTGGCAAATTCCTGTTGATTAACAATCTGTTCTGGCTGCACGGTCGCGACCGCTTTACTCCGCACCCGGATCTGCGCCGTGAACTGATGCGTCAGCGTGGCTATTTCGCTTACGCCACTAACCACTACCAGACGCATCAGTAAGCGCAAAGGAATTGAGCGGATGTATGATTTTGTGATTATTGGCGGCGGCATCATCGGCATGTCGACCGCCATGCAACTGATTGATGTTTATCCGGATGCCCGCATTGCGTTGCTGGAAAAAGAGTCCGGCCCGGCCTTTCATCAGACGGGCCACAACAGCGGCGTGATCCATGCCGGGGTCTATTACACACCCGGCAGCCTGAAAGCGCAGTTTTGCCTGGCGGGGAACCGCGCCACCAAAGCCTTTTGCGATCAAAACGGCATCCGCTACGACAACTGCGGCAAGATGCTAGTCGCCACATCCGCACTCGAAATGGAACGGATGCGCGCGCTATGGGAACGCACAGCGGCGAACGGTATCGAGCGCGAATGGCTAAACGCCGACGAACTGCGCGAGCGCGAACCGAATATCACCGGGCTCGGCGGTATTTTTGTGCCGTCCAGCGGCATTGTCAGCTACTGCGAAGTGACAGCGGCGATGGCAAAAATCTTCCAGGCCAGAGGCGGTGAGATTATCTATAACGCCGAAGTCAGCGGCCTTAATGAGCATAAGAATGGCGTGGTGATACGTACCCGTCAGGGCGGCGAATATGAAGCGTCGACGCTGATTAGCTGTTCCGGGCTGATGGCTGACCGGCTGGTGAAAATGCTCGGCCTCGAACCGGGCTTTATCATCTGCCCGTTCCGAGGCGAGTATTTCCGCCTCGCGCCGGAGCATAACCAGATTGTTAACCACCTGATTTACCCCATTCCCGACCCGGCAATGCCCTTTTTAGGCGTTCATCTCACCCGGATGATCGACGGCAGCGTGACCGTTGGGCCAAACGCGGTGCTGGCTTTCAAACGTGAAGGCTATCGCAAGCGCGACTTCTCATTTAGCGACACGCTGGAGATTTTGGGCTCGTCGGGGATTCGCCGGGTGCTGCAAAACCATCTACGCTCAGGACTGGGCGAGATGAAAAACTCGCTGTGCAAAAGCGGCTATCTGCGGCTGGTGCAAAAGTATTGTCCCCGGCTTTCGTTAAGCGATCTCCAGCCCTGGCCTGCCGGTGTGCGGGCGCAGGCGGTATCGCCAGACGGTAAGCTGATTGACGATTTTCTGTTTGTCACCACCCCGCGCACGATCCACACCTGCAATGCGCCCTCCCCGGCAGCGACATCAGCAATTCCTATTGGTGCGCATATTGTCAGCAAGGTACAAACGCTGTTGGCAAGCCAGAGTAACCCCGGACGCACGCTGCGAGCGGCACGTAGTGTGGATGCCTTACACGCCGCATTTAATCAATAACCTTTGAAAACAGGACGTAACGATGAAACTTAACGACAGTAACTTATTCCGCCAGCAGGCGTTGATTAACGGGGAATGGCTGGACGCTAACAATGGTGAAGTCATCGACGTCACCAATCCGGCGAACGGCGACAAGCTGGGTAGCGTACCCAAAATGGGCGCAGATGAAACCCGCGCCGCTATCGACGCCGCCAACCGCGCCCTGCCCGCCTGGCGCGCGCTCACCGCCAAAGAACGTGCCAACATTCTGCGTAACTGGTTCAATTTGATGATGGAGCATCAGGACGATTTAGCGCGCCTGATGACCCTCGAACAGGGCAAACCGCTGGCTGAAGCGAAAGGCGAAATCAGCTACGCCGCCTCCTTTATTGAGTGGTTTGCCGAAGAAGGCAAGCGTATTTATGGCGACACCATTCCTGGTCATCAGGCCGATAAACGCCTGATTGTTATCAAGCAGCCGATTGGCGTTACCGCCGCTATCACGCCGTGGAACTTCCCGGCAGCGATGATTACCCGTAAAGCCGGTCCGGCGCTGGCTGCTGGCTGTACGATGGTGCTGAAGCCCGCCAGTCAGACACCGTTCTCCGCGCTGGCGCTGGCAGAGCTGGCGATCCGCGCGGGCGTTCCGGCTGGCGTATTTAACGTGGTCACCGGTTCGGCGGGCGCGGTCGGTAACGAACTGACCAGCAATCCGCTGGTGCGCAAGCTGTCGTTTACCGGCTCGACCGAAATTGGCCGCCAGTTGATGGAACAGTGCGCGAAAGACATCAAAAAAGTGTCGCTGGAGCTCGGCGGCAACGCGCCGTTTATCGTCTTTGACGATGCCGATCTCGACAAAGCCGTGGAAGGCGCGCTGGCTTCGAAATTCCGCAATGCCGGGCAAACCTGCGTCTGCGCTAACCGCTTGTATGTGCAGGACGGCGTGTATGACCGCTTTGCCGAAAAATTACAGCAGGCGGTGAGCAAACTACAGATCGGCGACGGGCTGGATAAAGGCGTCACCATCGGGCCGCTGATCGATGAAAAAGCGGTAGCAAAAGTGGAAGAGCATATTGCCGATGCGCTGGAGAAAGGCGCGCGCGTGGTTTGCGGTGGTAAAGCGCACGAACGCGGCGGCAACTTCTTCCAGCCAACCATTCTGGTGGACGTTCCAGCCAACGCCAAAGTGTCGAAAGAAGAGACGTTTGGCCCCCTCGCCCCGCTGTTCCGCTTTAAAGATGAAGCCGACGTGATTACGCAGGCCAACGATACCGAATTTGGTCTTGCCGCCTATTTCTACGCCCGCGATTTAAGCCGCGTCTTCCGCGTGGGCGAGGCGCTGGAGTACGGCATCGTCGGCATCAATACCGGCATTATTTCCAATGAAGTCGCCCCGTTCGGCGGTATCAAAGCCTCAGGCCTGGGTCGTGAAGGTTCGAAGTATGGTATCGAAGATTACTTAGAAATCAAATATATGTGCATCGGTCTTTAACTGGAGAACGCGAATGAGCAGCAATAAAGAGTTAATGCAGCGCCGCAGTCAGGCAGTTCCTCGTGGCGTTGGGCAGATTCATCCGATTTTCGCTGATCGTGCGGAAAACTGCCGGGTGTGGGACGTTGAAGGCCGTGAGTATCTTGATTTCGCGGGCGGGATTGCGGTGCTCAACACCGGGCACCTGCATCCGAAAGTGGTGGCGGCGGTAGAAGCGCAACTGAAAAAACTGTCGCATACCTGCTTCCAGGTGCTGGCTTACGAGCCGTATCTGGAGTTGTGCGAAATAATGAATCAGAGGGTGCCGGGCGATTTCGCCAAAAAAACGCTGCTGGTAACGACCGGTTCCGAAGCGGTGGAAAACGCGGTGAAAATCGCCCGCGCTGCCACCAAACGCAGCGGCACCATCGCCTTTAGCGGCGCTTATCACGGGCGCACGCACTACACGCTGGCGCTGACCGGCAAGGTGAATCCGTACTCTGCGGGCATGGGCCTGATGCCGGGGCATGTTTATCGCGCGCTTTATCCTTGCCCGCTGCACGGCATCAGTGAAGATGACGCTATCGCCAGTATCCACCGAATCTTCAAAAATGATGCGGCACCGGAAGATATCGCTGCCATCGTGATTGAGCCGGTTCAGGGCGAAGGTGGTTTCTACGCCGCGACGCCAGCCTTTATGCAGCGTTTACGCGCACTGTGTGACGAGCACGGAATCATGCTGATTGCCGATGAAGTGCAGAGCGGCGCGGGGCGTACCGGCACGTTGTTTGCGATGGAGCAAATGGGGGGTGCGGCGGATCTTACCACCTTTGCGAAATCGATCGCGGGCGGCTTCCCGCTGGCGGGCGTCACCGGGCGCGCCGAAGTGATGGACGCGGTCGCACCTGGCGGTCTGGGCGGCACCTATGCCGGTAACCCGATTGCCTGCGTAGCCGCGCTGGAAGTGTTGAAGGTGTTCGAGCAGGAAAATCTGCTGCAAAAAGCCAACGACCTGGGCCAGAAGCTAAAAGACGGATTATTGGCGATCGCCGAAAAACACACCGAGATCGGCGACGTTCGCGGGCTAGGGGCGATGATCGCCATCGAGCTGTTTGAAGATGGCGATCACAGTAAACCCAACGCCAGACTCACCGCTGAGATCGTGGCGCGCGCCCGTGACAAAGGCCTGATTCTTCTCTCCTGCGGCCCGTATTACAACGTGCTGCGCATCCTTGTGCCGCTCACTATTGAAGATGCTCAGATTCGTCAGGGTCTGGAGATCATCGCTCAGTGTTTTGATGAGGCGAAACAATAGCTATGTCTGTTTGTAAGAGTTAACCGTTGCTAAGGGAATGATAACGATACAGTAAAAAATAATAACGATGAGGCGATCGACAAAGTTAAAAATGACTGCGGACTGTCCCCTCGCCCCTCTGGGGAGAGGGAGAAAACCATCACGCTTTCGCTTTTAAGATTTTGTTGACCGCCTCAATTAAACGCGTGACCCGACGCGGGAAATGTCGGGGCGCTCTCCCAAGTGACACACTTTCGAGAGGATTCAGGATGGGGCAATCATCGCAACCACATGAGCTAGGCGGCGGGCTGAAATCACGCCACGTCACCATGTTGTCTATTGCCGGTGTTATCGGCGCAAGTCTGTTTGTCGGTTCGAGCGTCGCCATCGCCGAAGCGGGCCCTGCGGTATTACTGGCTTATCTGTTCGCCGGATTACTGGTGGTTATGATTATGCGGATGCTGGCAGAAATGGCGGTCGCCACGCCCGACACCGGCTCCTTTTCCACCTACGCCGATAAAGCCATTGGTCGCTGGGCGGGCTATACCATCGGCTGGCTGTACTGGTGGTTTTGGGTACTGGTTATCCCGCTGGAAGCCAACATCGCCGCCATGATCCTGCATTCGTGGGTTCCAGGTATTCCCATCTGGTTATTTTCCCTGGTCATTACCCTCGCCTTAACCGGCAGTAATTTATTAAGCGTTAAAAACTACGGTGAATTTGAATTCTGGCTGGCGATATGCAAAGTGATTGCCATTCTGGCGTTTATTTTCCTTGGAGCTGTAGCAATTAGCGGTTTTTACCCTTATGCCGAAGTGAGCGGTATTTCAAGATTGTGGGATAGCGGCGGCTTTATGCCGAACGGCTTTGGCGCGGTATTAAGCGCGATGCTGATAACCATGTTTTCTTTTATGGGGGCAGAGATTGTCACCATTGCGGCAGCCGAATCCGACACGCCGGATAAACATATTGTCCGCGCCACCAACTCGGTTATCTGGCGTATCTCCATTTTCTATTTGTGTTCTATTTTTGTCGTCGTGGCACTCATTCCGTGGAATATGCCAGGACTGAAAACCGTGGGTTCCTACCGTTCCGTGCTGGAGCTGCTGAATATTCCACATGCAAAATTCATTATGGACTGCGTTATTTTGCTGTCGGTGACCAGTTGTCTGAACTCGGCTCTGTATACCGCCTCAAGGATGCTCTACTCCTTAAGCCGTCGCGGGGATGCGCCAGCGGCAATGGGTAAAATCAACCGCAGCAAAACCCCGTATGTGGCAGTATTACTCTCGACCGGCGCGGCGTTTTTAACGGTGGTAGTGAACTATTACGCGCCTGCGAAAGTGTTTAAATTCCTGATCGACAGCTCCGGCGCTATTGCCCTGCTGGTTTATTTAGTCATCGCCGTTTCGCAATTGCGGATGCGTAAAATCCTGCTGGCGGAAGGCGGCGAAATTCGCCTGCGCATGTGGCTTTATCCGTGGCTCACCTGGCTGGTGATTGGCTTTATTACCTTTGTACTGGTGGTGATGTTATTCCGCCCGGCGCAGCAACTGGAGGTAATTTCCACCGGCTTATTAGCGATAGGGATTATCTGTACCGTGCCAATTATGGCACGCTGGAAAAAGCTGATATTGTGGCAAAAAACACCCGTTCATAATACACGCTGATAATGTTCAGGAGTCACACCATGACCATTACGTCTCTGGATGGCTACCGCTGGTTGAAAAACGATATTATTCGCGGCAATTTTCAGCCAGATGAAAAATTACGGATGAGTTCGCTAACGTCGCGTTATGCACTCGGCGTCGGGCCGTTGCGGGAAGCCCTTTCGCAACTGGTGGCGGAACGGCTGGTCACGGTGGTGAATCAAAAAGGGTATCGGGTGGCGTCTATGTCAGAGCAAGAACTGCTCGATATTTTCGACGCCCGCGCCAATATGGAAGCGATGCTGGTGAGTCTGGCAATTGCCCGTGGCGGCGATGAGTGGGAGGCTGACGTTCTCGCAAAAGCGCATTTGCTCAGTAAGCTTGAGGCTTGTGACGCCAGCGAGAAAATGCTTGATGAATGGGACCAGCGCCATCAGGCATTTCATACTGCAATTGTGGCGGGCTGTGGCTCCCACTATTTACTGCAAATGCGTGAACGGTTGTTTGATCTGGCGGCGCGCTATCGGTTCATCTGGCTGCGGCAAACGGTGCTTTCTGTAGAAATGCTGGAAGATAAACATGAACAGCACCAGACCCTGACTAAGGCGGTACTGGCGCGAGATACGGCGCGCGCCAGTGAGTTAATGCGCCAGCATTTACTGACGCCAATTCCGATTATCCAGCAGGCGATGGCTGGCAATTAACTACTCTTCAGGAATACGCAACACCTGCCCCGGGTAAATTTTATCC
This sequence comes from Escherichia sp. MOD1-EC7011, assembly GCF_002965005.1. Taxonomy (NCBI): domain Bacteria; kingdom Pseudomonadati; phylum Pseudomonadota; class Gammaproteobacteria; order Enterobacterales; family Enterobacteriaceae; genus Escherichia; species Escherichia sp. MOD1-EC7011. Next base: position 2,549 of record NZ_PTRD01000006.1, on the reverse strand, counting down.
GGGCTTTTTAGCATCGGTTTATTCGCTTCGAAGATTTTATTGTAGAGATTGGCGTTACCGTAAACCTGTTTGGAAATAGCACTCAGAGTGTCACCAGACTTAACGGTATAAAACTGGCTGGCAGTGCCTGGCGTCGCCGTTTTTACCTGATCGTCCACGCTGGCAATACCGGAAATATTCCCCACTGCAACAAGGATTTTTTCCTTCGCTTCCTGACTTAAGCCGTCACCTGTAACCGTCGCTTTACCATCGACAATCTGAATATTCACTTTATCGGCATCAGGTATACCGGTTTTGTTCAGATGTTCCTGCACCTTCTTCGCCTGATCGTCTTTATCATGCTGACCAGTGACCGCGTCCCAGAGCTTTTCTCCGGCATCTTTCACAAAATTGAACAGACCCATAACTACCTCATTCGTTAATGGAAACACTCAGAAAGTGTAGCAGAGGAACGCGGCGCGTTAACGCCGCAGGATGAGCACAGAATCAATCGCGGGTTTGCACCCAGAAAGCGTGAATTAAACCAGGGATATAGCCAAGAAGTGTCAGCAAAATATTAATAATGAATGCCCAACCAAATCCTTTCCCCAGCAGCACGCCGAGCGGTGGCAAAATGATGGTGATGACGATTCTCCAGAACCCCATACGTCCTCCCTATAAGAAAATTACTCATTGTTTAAAAAGAGATTTTATCTCTTAAGCATAGTAATTTTAGCGGAGTCTGCCCGTTTCAGCCCATGCTTTTACCCTCATTTACGCTGCTGACGCTGGTATACGTTGCATTTTTAGTTTAGAGTTTACTTAATTTAGAAAACACTTAAATAAATATGACTGAACTAGCCCAACTACAGGCCAGCGCCGAACAGGCTGCGGCCTTACTGAAAGCAATGAGTCACCCCAAACGGTTGCTGATTCTGTGCATGATTTGCGGTTCCCCCGGCACCAGCGCCGGTGAACTGGCGCGCATTACCGGACTGAGTGCCTCTGCAACGTCACAGCATCTGGCACGGATGCGTGACGAAGGGCTTATCGACAGCCAACGGGATGCCCAACGCATTCTTTATTTCATTAAAAATGAGGCGGTAAATGCCATTATCGCCACCCTGAAAAACGTCTATTGTCCGTAAGGAGTAGCAATGGCTTTAACAACAATTCCACCGCTTGATGCACAAGAATTAATCTCACGCGGTGCAAAGTTAATCGATATTCGCGATGCCGATGAATATCTTCGTGAACATATTCCTGAAGCGGATCTGGCGCCATTATCCGTACTGGAACAGTCTGGTCTTCCGACAAAATTACGTAGCGAACAAATTATATTCCACTGTCAGGCAGGAAAACGCACCAGTAATAATGCACAAAAATTAGCAGCGATTGCCGCTCCCGCAGATATCTTTTTACTGGAGGGCGGTATTGATGGCTGGAAAAAAGCGGGATTGCCGGTAGCTGAAAATAAATCGCAGCCTTTACCATTAATGCGTCAGGTACAGATCACAGCTGGTGGCTTAATATTAATCGGCGTCGTATTGGGTTATGCCGTGAATAGCGCGTTCTTCTTATTAAGCGGCTTTGTCGGTGCGGGATTAATGTTTGCGGGCATCAGCGGTTTTTGCGGGATGGCAAGGTTGTTAGATAAGATGCCGTGGAATCAGCGAGCGTAAGAAGCGACGCCGGACGCGCCATAGTGGCAGCATCCGGCAGCAGTCATTAGATCAGGAAATCGTCGAGAGATTTACCTTCAGCCAGTGCCTGAGCGATCGGTTTCGGTGTACGACCCTGGCCGGTCCAGGTTTTGACTTCACCATTAAAATCGGTGAATTGATATTTTGCCGGACGCGGCTGGCGTTTTTTACCTGCACGCGGTGCAGCAGAATTATTACCGAATAACTCTTCCGGGTTAATTCCGTCAGCCTTCATCAGCTCCAGCCAGGTGCTAATTTTCTCCTGGCGCTCTGCCAGTTCACGCTGCTGCTGTTCTTCTTCTTCACGTCTTTCTTTAGTGACAACCCTGAATTTTTCGAGCATTTCTTCAAGAACGTCAATGGAGAATTCGCGAGCCATCGCACGGAGGGTGCGAATGTTATTTAAACTTTGTAACATTACGGACATAATAAAGAAAACCTTTTAACGCCAAAACAAAAAAAGTATTTCGTCGCGTAGTGTAAGCGATCACTTATTATATTTCCACAAAATTTAATCTATTTACAGTCGCGCGCGATATTATTTCAACCGTTATTTCCAGACAGATTAATAATTATTTTCGGTTTATATATTAGCCATTTGACTTATCATTGCAGACATTTGCGAATAATCGGATGCCCTCTGTGCCATCATCACCGAAGGTAGATTAAAGAAAACTGAATAAAAATGCATACATAAAGAATAAAAACAAAGTTTCAGTAACTGAAGTTTTATGCTGGCATTAGTGGCTTCAGGTCATTAAAAATGCTAAATGAGCTCAACCCGCTACTTAAGCCGGATTGTCTACGCTTTACGGCGTTAACAGCCCTTAACCGCCCCACCAGCACAGTTCACAATGACCACGTAAT
>NZ_PTRD01000067.1:0-1109 GCF_002965005.1 Escherichia sp. MOD1-EC7011 | reverse complement strand
TGTAGTGGCATAGTGAATTTGGCCACCTGAATAGAGGTGATATCATCACCTCATAGTCAAAACAGGTGACATTATGACCGGACGTAACAGACGCAATTTTAGCCCCGAGTTTCGCCTCGAGGCTGCCCAGCTTGTACTCGATCAGCATTACACCGTTGCCGCCGCTGCCACTGCGATGAATGTCGGCAAATCCACGATGGATAAATGGGTTCGACAACTGAAAGAAGAGCGAGCGGGAAAATCACCCATAGCTTCACCCATGACACCTGAGCAGATTGAAATACGTGAGTTGAAGAAAAGACTTCAACGCGTTGAAATGGAAAGGGATATATTAAAAAAGGCTACCGCGCTCTTGATGTCAGACTCCCTGAACAATTCTCATTAGTTGAGAAACTCAGGGCGCGGTTTCCTGTTGCCGTTGTGTGCAACGTGTTTGGGGTTCATCGCAGCAGTTATAAATACTGGCGGCAGCCCAAGAAGCCTGACGCCACGAAAGTGGCATTACTGAGCCTTGTGCGTGAAGTTTATCACGAAAGTAACGGTTCAGCAGGAGCGCGAAGCATTGCCGCAATGGTCACCACCAAAGGTATAAAACTGAGCCGCTGGCGGGCAACAAAGCTGATGAAAGCGCTCAATATTATCAGCTGTCAGCAACCTGGCCATCGTTATAAGAAGGCGTCTAAGGAACACATTGAGATCCCTAATTATCTGGATCGCCAGTTTGCTGTTACCGAGCCTAATCAGGCTTGGTGCGGTGATGTGACTTATATCTGGACGGGAAAACGCTGGGCTTATCTGGCTGTTGTACTCGATTTGTTTTCCCGCAAACCGGTTGGCTGGGCGATGTCATTTTTCCCTGATTCCGCACTGACAGGTAAAGCCCTGTCGATGGCCTGGGAAGCACGGGGGAAACCGGCTAATTTACTGTATCACTCGGATCAAGGCAGTCACTATACCAGCAGGAATTTCAGACAGTTACTGTGGAGATATCAGATAAAGCAAAGCCTGAGTCGCCGGGGAAATTGCTGGGATAACAGCCCAATGGAACGGTTCTTCAGAAGCCTGAAAACAGAGTGGGTACCGGATAATGGCTACGCGAATTTTAGTGA
>NZ_PTRD01000066.1:0-1775 GCF_002965005.1 Escherichia sp. MOD1-EC7011 | reverse complement strand
GCATGAAGGAAAGGTGTTATATCCATTACTCCTCCTTTATCCGATATCGCTTCGGGAAACGGATAACAACTTTAATTCTGACTCAAGTTCATCAACTCTTTCAGTCAGCTTCTGGATATGGTGAATCAGTGGAACAACCAGACGTTCGTACATTACACCTTCGGCAACAAGGCCATTGCTGGAAATAGCTTCCGGTGCATCATCTTCGTTAGCTGGTCGCCAGTGTACAAACTGAGGGGCAATTTCTCCTACTTCCTCGGCAATCAATCCGTAGAATCCCCAGTCACGCCTGTCATTTTCGCATTGTGACCTGTACCACACAGGGCGCATCCTGAAAATGAGATCAGCGTGCTCTGAATCTATTGTCTCTACTGAATGTTTATAGCGGATAGACGATGTTGACCGCAGCACAGACGAAATTGCGGGGTCAGGATTAAGATAAAGGTTTGCCGCCGCTGTAGTCGTGGCCAAATTCCATAAATAAAACGCTTCACGACCTGTCAGTGGATAAAAATCTCCGCCATAACGACCACTTTCCAGATCGTTCACTTCCACTTTGTTTTTCAGCTTATTATCAACTTCAGTTTTTGTGTATCTGGTGCTGATATCCTGCTTTGCACTGGTCATATCAGTCTGAAGCGTTGATACTTTTCCGTTAATTGAGGAAATATCTTCCTTAGTTTTACTGACATCTCCCTTTAGCGTTTTGATGTCATCAGGAATTACTGTCGATGTAGCCATTTTTCTTCCTCACATCCAGCCACGAAGTTGATGCTCAACAGCAACCACGTATTCATCGAATATTGACGGTGTTTTCACATCATTAATGATGCGCACGTTTACAAAATATCCGTCTTCCTTAACACATAGCGGCTCGCCATCTTCATTCAGTTCTCCGGTTTCTTTGTACACGTTACCTATCACATCAATGAGAACATTGTTCTGCATTACCTCGTCATCTTCATAACCAATGCTATCCATAAAGGCCGAAAAGTCGGCCTTGTTTATGAATTTGAGGGTTAAGTCTCGCATTATATTCTTTCTCCCATTTGTGCATCTGTCAGTTCCTTATGCCAGATACGTAAATTGCGCACGTGTCCAAATAAATGCCTGTTACCTGATATTGATTGACCGCCTATATTTATTGGCCCTTCTGTATAACGTTGTCTTGTGTGTTGTGATACACCAACAGCGCCAAAGTTACCGTTTATAACAGCACGCAATTCTTTCTGCTCTGTAAACTTAAACCCAGCAATAAACCTGCGGGTTGTCCTGTTACAGTAGGCTTTATACTCGGTCTTTGTTCCTTTTCCGTTAGTTATAATTGAGCGCGCGCCTCCAGAGGTAAAACCAAAATACATATAACTTTCATCAGCAACATCCGTTGTTGCGCCAGTTATTGACACGTTAAGAAGCCTTGCTGAACCTTCACTGTTTGGCATTTTGTCCCAGTTGATATTAACTTCCATAAGAACGCTTAACGGGGGCGTTGACCAGTTCAGTCTTATTGGCATTATTACCACTTCACTAGCCCGTGTAACTGCCACATCTGATGTAACGATAAATGATGATGCACACGATCCTTTTTCAAATTGCGGCGTAGTAAACATTATCTGATCGCCTTTTTTGATCGCCCTTTTATCTGCTCCCATTTCAAAGCGCCCATACATGCTTTTTGCTTCTGGTGATTTATATGTAAATTCGACGCGTAACCATCCGTTAGCTTCTCTGTATATGACATGATTTACAGCATCCCCACCAGAAAAACCTAAAAC
>NZ_PTRD01000065.1:0-17520 GCF_002965005.1 Escherichia sp. MOD1-EC7011 | reverse complement strand
ATATTATTTGAAAGGAGTTTTTATGACACAAAGCAAAAAAAAATCAACATCGATATCATCAGAAGCAAACAACATTATTACTGAAAACATAAAACTGTTCACAAAAATATCACATTTAATTCATACTGGAGAAGGAGTAAATTGTGCATATCAGATAGATATGTGGGTGGATGTATTCATGTCCTCAGGAGAACCATTTGCCGTACTAACAAGAAATATTGAATTATATCAATGGGCAATATGTAAGTATCCATATTTAAATATAGCCTATGCAAGGCGACCGGTCGATGTAGATGCAGTTTTAAATAATCTACCATGGCTATATGCTATTTATTATACATCAAATACAGGTAATTTAATTCACACGCTAAAGCACAATAAATTCAAACATATATTTTTAGGGCATGGCGATAGTGATAAAGCAGCAAGTGCCCATAAATTTTTTAGAGTATATGACGAGATTTGGGTCGCGGGTCAAGCACATATAGACCGTTTTAAAAAAGCTAATTTGGAAGTTAGGCACTTACAATTTATAAAAGTGGGTCGTCCGAATTTAAAAAAGATAATAAAAGATGCAATGAGAGAATTTTCATGTAAAAATGAGAGTAAAAATAATACAATAGTATATTTACCAACATGGGAGGGCGTTTATGAGGAAAATAATTACTCTTCGGCAAGGCTATCACCAGTTTTTTTATCAAAAATAGCACAAAAAACAAACTCAAAAATAGTGACTAAATTTCATCCATTAACTGGTACAAGAGATAGGTCGATGTCCCAGTTATACACAGCATTAAACGATGCTTTCGTTGATTGTCCATATATGCTTACTGTAACTGATTCCTCATACTCCATTCCGAAATTAGTAATGGAGGGGGATTTTTTTATTTGTGATATTTCTGCTGTCGTAAGTGAATGTATTTCTTCTTTACGACCAATTTTTGTTTACGTTCCGCGCGACAGAAAGATTACGATGTCAAGTAGTAGTTTGAATTATGAGGATTATACCTATACTTTTTCGACTATTGAGCAATTAATAGAGCTAATTGATGATGTTATCATCAATGGCAAAGATTATTTAAAAGAAGCACGTTTTCAAGCTCTGGATTACTTATTAAGTGTTGATGAAACAATTAATGATGAATTTATAAAACAATTACAACTAATTTCTCATGTAAATGGAGAGAGTGAAAATATTAGAGAGATCATTATTCAATAGATGTCCTGGTTTGCTTGATTGGAATCACTCTACTCAGCAAATAGTTTTTAACTACCAGATATATCAATAGCTACGCTATTTTTCTCTAATAATTTTTTATATTAAGCTACTATGAAACCTACTGATATTGAAACCACTCTTGCAACTTTATTTTCTAATGATTATGATGTATCTAAATATTATATAAAAACATGGATTTATAAAAAAAACGTTTGTGTTATTGATTTTTGCATTGATGATTATATTTTTGCATTTAATGTAATCTGTAATGATAATAAATTAGAAGTTTTTATCATAAATAGAAGAATAAATAAGCGATTAGAATTCATCCCTTTACAAAAACTTTCTTTACTAACTGTTTTTGAGAAAATAAAGGATTATGTCATTACACAACAAAACAATATTTTAAATGAATATTCCTATTTTATCAGTGTCATTATTCCTGTTTATAACCGAGAATTTATTATTTCTGATTGTGTTAAATCTCTTAATTCTCAAACATTATCTTACGATAAGTTTGAAGTAATATTTGTTGATGATTATTCAAGCGATTCATCTGTAGAGGTTATTGAAAACAATATTAGTAAAGATATCAATTATCGAATACTCAATAGGCCTATCAATTCAGGTTCTGCTAGTGCACCAAGGAATGATGGTATTTACTATTCTAAAAGCAGGTATGTTTTATTCTTAGATTCAGATGATTATATTTTTGATTACACATTAAAAAATCTTTATGATTGCGCTATAAAGAACAATCCTGATGTAGTATACCTTCGAATCAATGGTGACAAGGGAAGAGTTTTTGGGCAAAAACCGTTTAAGAAAGGTAACGTAGATTTAGCATCAATTGCTGATGATCATTTGGTTCGTTCATTGATGCCATCTAAAATGATAAAGAGAACAATGTTGATTGAACATGGTATTCTTTTCCCTGTTGATATAAAAGTAGGAGAAGATAGAGTGTTTATTCTACAATGTTTATCTAAGGCTAAACGTATTAGTATCTTGGCAGACAAACCATATTATTATCTTACTAATCATGATGGAGATAGACTTACTTTCTCTGTGCAGACTCTAGAAAAGGATTTAGAGATTGTATCCCGTACTTTTAGAGCTATATATAATGCAGATATGAGTCTTGAAAACAAGAAAAGTTTTTTCTCTTCATGGATGAACACCATCATAGAATCATATATATTTATTAGACTAAGACGCAAAAGATACTCGATTGAGAAAAAGCAAGATTACCTAACTAAAGTTCATAATGATTTTATGGCTTATAAATTATTACATTCAGATAAATATATTTATAAGGAGTTTTTCGAAGCATATAATGATTTTGTACGCCTTGATTTTAAATCCTTGTTGGATAAGTCACAAAATAAATGAGTAACTAATAAATTACTATTTTCTTTACTAAAGCTAGTGAAGTTAACCGATTTTTTAGGCAAGGTTCAGTCTTGATGAACTTTCCTCTAAACATATTTTTTTTAATAAGGTAATATTATTATACTCCCCATAATAAACCGCATTAACCTGCGTATTCACCAATAAATACCCCCGAAACTTCTTAAACAGTTTCATATCCGGTTTAAACTCGGCCTGCCAGAACTGGTGCAAATGCCCTTGATACGTTAAGCCTTTGATGTCGTACAGGGCATTGCCCATCACTTTAAGTGGTTTGTTATGAATCAGCGCAGAGATCCCCGCCGTACTGTTAATCGTCACCACCGCTTTTGCGTGGCGTAATAATTCCGGCATCGGGAGGTCGTGCACGTATATGACTCGCTCACCTAAGCCATATTCCTTACTCAATCGCTTAATTAATGGTCGATAGAGTCTATGACCACGATCCATCGGATGATGTTTGATCACCAAATAACTTTCTTTCGGCGCTTTACGCGAAAATGAGTACATGACTTCATTAATATAGTCACGCACATCGTTATAATTGCTGTGGTTACGAATCTGGCTATCGTTATATACCTGCAAAACGGCAAGATAATAACGCTGATCCAGCTCGTTCATTAACCTCGGTAATACCTTACGCTGTGTTACCTTGTAAAGTTGCTTGCGCCAGTACGCACGAACCCAGCAACGAGCCTCATACCAGGGAGAAAACGATTTGTGATGGCGATAGCGAGGAAACTCATGACGGTAATGCCAGCCTATCAGGTAATACCACATCGCATGGCCAATACGTTTCATTGTTGAAGGTGTTAAGTTCTCAACATGCGGCGCAGGCATATCTGGTAACTTACGATAAAAATCCGGATCGCGCGGTAGCGATGAATATGCGTTCACTCCGCCTTCTTCAACAGTAATAAATTGCGGGCGTAAATATCCTTCTTCAAATGCCAGGAAGCGGATACCTTTCGACTTTGCCCAGCGTTTTGCTTCTTTATGCAATGGGCGGCAGTCGCCAAAGCAGAGGATAGTGTCAAAGTCATATTGCCGGTGGAGATCTCGCAACCATCCGGGAAACTCTTTCGGTGTCTGGTAGTAAGCCAGATAATGTCGATGGCGGCAGTAAAAACGATCCCCGCCGTTGAATACTACATTCACAGCGTTACGACCTAATGACTCTAGCCACTCGGCGACATCACTGAAAAAGGGTCCCATCGGCCCCTGCAATAGCAGATATTTTTTACCGGATAATAAAACGGTTAGTGCATTACCTTGCATAAATAATTTGCGTAATAGTCAACTGTGAAATTGTTTAGCCAAATCTGACCTTGCAGAACATAATTAATTTGCGGTAATAACGTATTACTCGCCCCGCTTTTTTTCTGGTAATAAACATCGGCTTGCGCGGCGTCTGGATCAAATATTCCGCCGCCTCTTCAACCGTAATAGGTTGTAGCCGTGTTGGGTGGATATAGGTTGGATAAACAATTAGCGCCTGATATAGCAGATCCGCTAACGTTAATTCTCGCTCGCGACGCGGGCAGCGATGTTCATCAACGGTTAAACCCCAACCGGCATAGAAGGGCAGGCCGTAACAATGTACGCGCTTGCCATGTAATAACGCTTCAAACCCCGACAGCGACGTCATGGTATGCACTTCATCTGCGCGCTGAATGCATTGAATAATATCTGCGTCCAGTGCCTGATAATCAGCAAGTTCAGCAATCTGTTCTGCCGGAATATCGCCCTTGCGATTCCCCACCAGTACATCCGGGTGCGGTTTATAAATAATGTAGGCGTGCGGATTACGCTCGCGTACTGTGCGTAATAACTCAAGGTTGCTCTTAATCGAGACGGTGCCTGTTTTAATAGAGGCATCGTCCTCTACCTGACCCGGCACCAGGATAACTTTTTTACCTTTGGCTTCGGCTGGTAGAGAGAAATCGGCTCCCTGGTTGTACTTGCTCAGTTTGCTTTCAACCAGTCGCTGGCGTAATTTTTCAGCTCGCATCTTCTGCGCCAGCGTTAGCTGGCTATGATTAAGCAGCACTTCCAGGTCGCTGGGGCGCGTGGCGTCATAGTAGATTCCGCGTTTATCCAGCACCAGCGATAGCGGTGGCAGCAGGTCAGAGCCAAGTCCGGATGAACGCAGAAAACCATCTTCCATTCGCCATAACGGCAGTGAGTTTCGCTGCGCTTCGGCTCGCCATTGCTGTTCCCCCTTTACACCCCATACCACGCAGGCGCTCGCCGCAGTACAGCGACGTGAAAAACTCAGCCGGTTTGTTGGCGTTCGTAAGAAGGGTTTCAGGATCGCCGACTTCCACAGCGTTAAGCCTGGCGCCCATAAATAGCCATTACGCTGTTGCAGATGTCGACGTTGTAATTGCAGCCATTGCAACACAGTAAACAGATCGCTTACTGCTCCCGTTTGCGGATCGATATAGCGACAGTAACGCAGGTATGCTGCGGCAAAAAGTTCTTCCAGCGTGGCAGAACCGCGACGGGCAGATAACAACGCCGACTGCGGATGACGATCGTCCGTTAAGCCCCAGCCTGCATACCAGGGCTGACCGAAGCATGTCACCGGTTTTCCTGCCAGCAAGGCTTCAAAGCCGTACTGGGAGGTCACGACGTAAACCCTGGAAACGTGTCGCAACAGCGATTGCGGACTGACATTCTCCGCAATCAAACGTACTCGTTGCGTGGCGCGCAGATCGGCGAAATAACCTGTTTTCTTTCCTTCCAGTACATCTGGGTGCACCTTCACCCAAATTGCCGCTTGAGGATTTTCCGCCATCGCGGCCTCCAGCATGGCGGCAAACTCATTCTGACCCGCATTACCATACGTCACTGACATATCATTAAATGTCTGATCGACAACCAGAACGATGTCTGAATGTTCTGACTTATCAGCCACAAACGCAGGCGCCAGGTTATATTTCGACAAATCTTCGGTCACGATGGTGTGCATCGCTTCTCTGGCCTGATCTGCCAATGCCGCATTTCCGGCTTTATCCTGTACCAGTTTCTCCAGCGCCGAAGGCTTGCTGGCATCGTAGTAAATGCCGCAATCATCCACCACCAGAGAAAGCGGCGGCGCACCATTGACGCCAAGATCCAGCGAGCGCACAAATCCATCTTCCAGATGGATGACCGGTTTTCCCGCTGCTTTGGCGATGGTGACTGGTTTCGCCGCGCTGGGGCGATGTCCCCACACGGCGATAGCATCAACTTCTTGCGGAACAGGGCGCAGCAGAGAAAGTTTCTGGCACGGCTGCGCCAGAAATTTCTCCAGATGCGGAATACGCCAGATGCCAGGCGAGTAAATGCCAATCATGCGTTTTCAGCCAGTTCTTGCGCCATCAGAGCGCGCACCTTTTCAAGGCATGCCGGGGTGTCGACGCCCGGACCGGTTGCGGCAACCTCAAATGTGCGAATGTTGATCCCCGCGTTCATCAACCGTAGTTGCTCCAGTGATTCCGCCTGCTCCGGCATGGACTCCGGTAACTGACTGTAGTTTTGCAGCACATCGCGACGATAAGCGTAAATACCGACGTGTTTCAGGTAGCGAGCTTTTTCAGCATTACGCGGATACGGAATCGGCGAACGGCTGAAATAAAGTGCATCGTGGCGGGTATTCACAACCACTTTTACTGTGCTGGGTTCAGTCGCCTCTTCGGCAGATATCGCGTGGCATAGCGTTGCCACCGGTAACGCGGGATCGTCACGCATTCCTTGCAGCAGCGTTTCTACATCCTGCGGGCGAATCATGGGTTCGTCGCCCTGCAGGTTAATGTAGATATCTGCCTCGACTTTATGCATCACTTCGACCAGCCGATCGGTGCCGGATTCATGATCGGTACGCGTCATAATGGCTTTCCCGCCAAACGCCTGTACGGCCTGTTCAACACGCGGGTCGTCAGTTGCCACCCAAACTTCTGCGACGCCCGCCACCTGCAACGCACGCTCGTAAACATGCTGGATCATCGGTTTGCCAACAATATCAAGTAGCGGCTTACCCGGCAGGCGCGATGAGCCATAACGAGCCGGAATGACAATAACTGCTTTGCTCATTTCAACTCCTTACAAAGACAGAATCACTTTTGCACCCACCGCCAGCTGATAGAGGATGGTGGAAATACCACGGGTAACTTCAATGTTTTTCGATTCATACTTCGGCAGAACCATAATCTCATCGCCCGGTTTGAGTGAATCCACATCTTCCGCGTTGACGGCAGCACCGTTCTGACGAATGACGATAATTCTGGCGTTACCCGATTTCTGCGTCAGGCCACCACATTTCTCGATGTAATCCTCGGTGGTCATCCCCTTCTGCCAGCTCACCGCGTTCGGGAACAGCACCTCGCCATGAACCATAACCAGCGATGTTTTCTCCGGAATATTGATGACGTCGCCATCTTCCAGCAGAACAGAGTCAATATTGGATTCGTTGAGGATCACTTCACCTTTCGGAACCACGGTGCGCGCTTTCGCCACAAAGCGGCTGATCAGTTGCGCTTCCTGCATTCGCAGGCTGGCTTCTTCTTTGGTGGAGGACTGGGCAGAAAGTGACGCTTCCTCCAGCTTTTGCAGCGAGAGATTCAGCATCTCTTTCTGACGCTGAGCCACTGATGGGCGATAAAGCTGAACCGCGTTCATCTGCGACATGCTGTTCGGGCGGACTTTTTCCAGAACCGCACGCATGGTTGAACCATAAGGCAGCACCATGGCGTGTTCACCGGAGTGCGCGCCTTCAACCCGCACCTGAATGGTGCCGGCATAGCGGTCAGTGCTCACAATTAAGGTATCGCCGTTCTGCAACATACGGCCTGGCGCAGAACTGATCGGATAGTATTCGCTACGTTTTTGCAGCCCCTGTTTACGCATAATCGTAATGTGCGTCGCACCAGGTTTAGGGCGCGCCCAGCTCAATGCTTCCGTTACGGGAATGCTGCTTTCACGGAACTCAAAGTCGTAGCTGTTGAAGACATCGCCCTGAACGCTGAACGTATGTTGACGAGGCCCAACGATGATGGTGTCACCATCGGCGAACTGCGAAAGCCCCAGTTTACCGTTCAGCAGGAAGTCGTACAGGTTGACGTTGGAGCGCACGCGGTTGCCGCGCTTGACCACAATATCAACGTAGCTCCCACGCTCTGGATCAACGCCGCCAGCCTTGATCAGATAATTCAGTAAAGAATCAGACGTCACGCCGCCGTACAGACCGGGATTACGTACAAAGCCGGTCACGTACACTTTTACTGGCTGCGCCTGTAATAAGGAGGCGTAGACGTTGACGTTGGACTGGTACACCTCCTTCACTTTTGATGTAACCAGAGTATTCAACTGGCTATTGCTAACCCCGGCAACTTTCACTGGACCAACGTTCGGCAGGAAAATATTACCTTTGGGATCAATCTGTAATGCACCATCAAAGGTAAACGCCCCCCATAAACGAACCTGAATGCTATCGCCCGGGTTCAGAATATAGTCAGGGTTGAATCCCACTGTCGCACCGCTATCCGCGCTGGTGCCGTTGAAAAGTTGAGCACCAAACATACGGCTCATCACCACCGGCGGCGCGGGCGGTGGGGTGTTGTCGAAGCCGCTCATGTTTTGCGTATCCGACTTCTGTCCGCTCAGAATACCGGGGAGTGGCGCTGCTCCTGTCAGGTTTGGGTCAGCGTTAATATCAATGGCCGCGCTGGCCTGCGCCGCGTGACAGGCGGCAATCAGTAAAATTGATTTAAATAATTTCATCACAAACTCATTCAGCGACAGCGTTAATCTCGGTGATCTTCAATAACAGCCAGCAACAGTTTCAGGGTGCCAAACAGCAGGCAGCACACCAGCAACCAACAGGCGATCAAATAAGGGATGTTTGGAAAAGACGATTCCTGCGGCAACTGTGGCGAACTGATAACCGACAGCACCTTGAGCTTACGAGCCGCTTCTACACGGGTCTTTTCAATGGAGGTCAGGGTCAGTTTGTACAGCTCGCTGTTGAACTCTACTTTTGATTTGATTTCTTCAAAATCCACTGCCATGCGGTTTAATTTGTCACCTTGTGGCGCCGTGATTTTGCTTTTTTCTTCGTCGATTTGTGCCTGCAATGACTGAATCGCATTACGCGCACTTACCACTTGTGGTGCATCTTCACGCAGATATGTCAGCAAGTTACGCAGGTCTGCTTCCATCTGGATCTTCTGACCCATCAGCGTATTGACTAATGTGCTCGCCGCCTCCGCCTGGGCTTGTGGATCCAGGACGTTGTTGCTGTCCTGATAAGAGAGCAGTTCCGCCTTGCTGGCATCCAGACGCTGGCGCGCTTTTTCCATCTCGCTTTCTGCAAAGGCAAGCTGATCGCGCGCAATGCGATGCGACATCTCATTGATAAAGCGTTCTGACTCTTTCAACACGGTCTGGTTAAATTTAAGCGCAAACTCCGGGCTAAAGCCCTGCGTCTGAATATTCAGCAATCCGGTCTTATCGTCATACGAAACGTTGATACGATCCTTGTAGTACTTGAGGAAGCCTTCTGCGGTTTCATCCTTGCTAAGATGATTAAGAAAATCGAGCCCGCTGTGGCTAAACGCTTCACGAAAATTCAGTTGCTTATCCAGCGCCGCCAGCATATCCGGCGAGTTGATGTACTCTTTCAGATACAGCGCATCTTCTGCGGAACTGGGGTTAGAGGCGCCCAGAAGCAGACCAAAATTCAGGCTGCCGCTGTTTAAATCATCTGAGCGTTTAATGGCGACTTTCGACTCGCTCATATAGCGAGGCTGGCTGAAGATGGCCAGATAGATCAGCAGCACCGCCATCGGTGCCAGAATGATGATTTTCGCCAGGTGTTTTTGGATATCTGCCAGTGAGATGGCAGACAGACGAGCACGCATCCAGGATACGGCAGACTTCACTTTTATCAACATGTAACGATTATCAAAGTTTCAGTGGGGCGCAAACTCAATGAGAGACTAAACTCTCGCACCCCGTTGCTTAATTAGTCGAAAATGCGCACAAGGCCAGTGACTTTATTTGCCTTGTTAGTCACCAATAACGTTGAGACGCGGTGCTTTTGCATTTTTTCTTCCGCTTCAATGATCATGGTGTCTTCCGGTAGCGTCAGCGGTTCACGCGTCATCATCTGAGCCGCCGTGGCGGACGTCAGAGAATCCTCTTTTTCCATAAAGCGACGCAGGTCACCGTCGGTGATAATGCCTGCCAGCCCGCCTTCTGCGTCTTCTACCATCACCATTCCCTGGCATCCGCTGGTGATACGTTGAATCACGGTTTTAAATGACGCATCCAGTTGCACCGCAGGAACATCATGCTGCATGACATCCGCAACGCGGGTCAGCAGGCGACGGCCTAATGAGCCACCCGGGTGATAACGTGCAAAATCATTTGGCATAAATTTGCGCTGATGGATCATGGCAATAGCCAGCGCATCGCCGATCGCCATGGTCAGCGTGGTGGACGTTGTTGGTGCAAGATTATTCGGGCAGGTTTCATTCGCCATATGGAGTTCCAGCACGGCATCAGCATTTTTCGCCAGCGTGGAATTTCCATTATTAGTAATGGCGATAATTCGGTTGCCGAAATTTTTCAGTGAAGGAACCAGCTTGAGGATTTCATCCGTTTCGCCGCTGGCGGAAATAAGGATCAGGAGATCGTAGGGCGTAATCATACCCAGATCGCCATGGAATGCTTCTGCCGGATGAATAAAGAAACTCGGTGTACCGGTAGAGGCCAGCGTCGCTGACATTTTACGACCGACATGCCCCGATTTACCCATTCCCGAAAGAATAACGTGCCCTTTACAGTTCATTATCAAATTAAGGACACGCTGGTACTGCCCGGAATCCAGTTGTTTAGACAAGTTTTGTAATGCTGCGCCTTGTTCTGCCAGGGTCTGGCGAACAGAGGTAATTAAATATGGATCGATAGTACTGCTCTGGTCATCAGGTAAATGTCTTTCAGACATATCAGCTCCTTTGCACGGAAATAATGCCACAGTCACAACAAACCCGAACCCACAATAAATTATTGATATTAAATCAATGGGTTATAACGAAATATTTTTATGAATATAAAACCATGGTCAGCCCATGCGCTTATGCAGGGCTTATCACCTTCTTATTAAGTCGCAATGTCTCATGGGAGTGCGAAGATGCTGCAATATTACAGGCGAGAAGGGGGAACCAAATTTTGCCCACCTATTTAACACACCCCTACATTATGAACAAGGAATTTAGGATTTTTATCATTTATTAAAACGTTTCGCGCTTAACTATTGAGTTAAAAAACAATTTAGCAATTGATTGTTTCATTGCAAAAAAAAGAACGTATGACACTGTTATCAATAAATAAAACACGTCAGTAATGGTGATGATGTTTTGCGATTAACTATTTAAGCCATGCATAATAAACAGATTGACAATTTCCCTGTAAAGCAGAAGAAAATAATAAAATTTTGGCGGTGAATATTAAACGATATGATAGTTGAGAGATTGATTATTTCTGGTGATTGATGCGGAATTAAACCAGGCAGGATTGAATTTTGGCTATATCTATTTTTTAGGAGATTATTATTAAATAAAAAATAACGATAGTGATTATCATTGGTTGAGCTGGAGCCACATATGCCAGCGAGTACGTCCGTCCTGGGCCTTCTTTCACTTCAGAGAAAGAGCCGATGGAAGAACAATCATCAGGCTCTTTTTGCGTTACACGCGCCGGTAAGGAGGTGCCTTGTATGAAGGCGTCTCCGACAACCACCAGTTCACTCCAGACTCAGAGTGGTTTATTAATCGCGTCATAAAGATGGTTCAACGTTTTCAGGCGCTGCTTGTATGCTTTCGTCAGGCAGGTTGTATCGCCACCACACTGGCGACGTTCAGCCAGCCACAGTACCTGTGAGTCATGCAGTTCCCCGGCGGCTCCCATCGCGTAAAGCCCATGAAGAAATTGATACTTAACACTCATCTCCACATCCAAATCGTTCAGGCTATGTGATGAGCAAATTGCTTTTTCATCCGCACTGCGGGACTGGCGGCAGTCAAAACTGGCTGCCGTGGCGGAGAAAGCAGGGAGAGTGATGATGAGAAACGCGGTAAGAATATTTTTCACTGGCCGATCTCCCCGGAGCGAATAACGGGCCCCGGAGCCATGGTCAGGGTTTTATTTCTCAACAACCTGAAAGCCATCGCCTCTCCGGTTTTCACTGACAGTTCACAGGCGAAGTGAAAGGTCGTCCAGTTAATCCCCCTACGGTACTGACCATTACCTGTCAGCAGTGCAGGTGAGATCAGACGCTGCATATTATGTTTTCCCTGATCGAAAATAACCTTATCTACGTCGGTATACCGCTTCTGTAGTTCTTTCAGTGCGAGTGGTCGGCAAATAAATTCGGCCACACGTTGAGCTTCTGTCCAGTTGGTATAGACAAAATTACGGTCATCTTTCCCTTTTACCTCGTGATTAATGATGTTATTCAGGTGTTCTACCTGGGCAGGGTTCAATGTGACGTTCGCTGCAAATGCAAATCCGGTATACATACAGGATATTGCGGTAATTATAACCAAACGTTTAAAACTCATAAATACTCCGTTACGCATAAGTTTCTACATTTACTGTGCAATGACAATGTAAGATCCAGGAATAATTAACATGCTGCGCTGAATCAATTTTTTATGGTTAATCAGGTCGTTCGGGTGTAGGCCTGAATATGCTGTAATGCAAATTTCCGCTTGCCTAAAATAAAATCTCCTCGCCGATATTGAGACCTGTGGATACGGGGATGACCTGATTGCCGGACAAGAATTTAATGTCATTACACGGCGAATACTTATGAATTACTTAGGCAACATGGGCATAACTATCAGATAACAGTATCTGTGGCATAGGCGCGGGTAAGTCAGTATTTTGCACTATGTATAGCCTGTCTATTAACAGATGTTGTGGTAAATAAAAAACAAAAGAACATAATAAAAATATAATTAGGAATATTTATAAAGACGTTTTTAATCAATTAATATGGCTGCGATTATTTTTATTGTCAGGCAATTTTCCCATTATTTTTTTATTCTCAATATGTTGATCTGCATTGCTTTTTACTTCTCCATTGTCTTAGTGTGCTGTTAATTAAGTATTGGGGCTGATTTGACTTTGATTGAATTAAAAAATAATTTTGATGCAGTCCTTTCTGAATATTCTCAACAGTAAATCTTATTGTTAATAATACACTTGCTGATGACGGTAGCGAAGACAGCATCAGCTTGCACTTCTGGACAAGCTACCACCGGACACTGGCTCATTACCCGAGGACGGCAGCTTGTCGAACAAGCCCGGGCGATTTGGCCGGAGCAGGCAAAACCTCTGATGCAACAGTGGCAGCAACAACATTGCCGACAGGAAACCTGAATGGCTGGCATCAGGGAATGATGACGCTACAGAAACTGAGTGAACGACTGAACGGACTGGATGAGCATAAAGGGAAATATATGACGGTCAGTGAACTGAAATCTGTGGTGTATTCCGCTATGCAGCTATTTAACCAATCCATACCGGCTGAAGAACAACTGTGGATACTGGCGCAATCGCCGGTAGGGCAGCCACGCTCTCCTGCAGCAGAGACTCAGGTAGAGATGCACCTGAAACAACTAATCGCCAGGTATGCCGACATTAAACAGAATGCTTCGAAACTAAAAGGCGTGAATGATTATGAATGACTATGCACGTTATCGAAATGTCTGCAGCGGACATTTCTGCACAATCAGGGAGAGTGCCAGAGAGTGATGGCGGACAGAATATCGCTTTGATTTTGTGAAAGTTATCACGAAATTGCATAGTGGTTAGATTCTATCCGCAGTCCATTGAACCTTATTCATTTAAATACGGCTTTAGATTTTTGCCTGCCGCAGGTAGTCAGTGATTGTAGTAAAATCCTCCGTGTTACCCGTTGTTTGTATATCCGTGTGAAATTTTCCTACAGTGAATGTTTAGCTGCTTATCTATATTTATAATCAATGTATCGGTCGTAATCAGAACAGAATGGAGTTGCGCATTCATTGAGCTTGTCAGAATTTAATTGCATTGAAAAATAATATCCCATAAATTTCATGGTATTGATAATAATAATTTTGTTGGTATTGATTAGTTGAAGGTTTTACCATACATGGAATATACAAGGAGTCGCGATGCCAGAGGACATGAAAAACATGCTTAGCGTTATGGGGAAAAGAGTTGCGAAGCTTGTTCCCTATGTCGCTTTGTTATCAGGAATAGTTGTTTGGAGCTATTTGAATAGTATAGGTCGAGTAGATATTTTTCCTGATATACTTTCGTTTAATGCTGGGCTTATGTCGGTTTTGGTTTCAGTTATGATATTTGCGCTAGCAATTTCAATGACATTGGTTATACCCAGTTCTATATTGATAGTTATTAAGTCAACCTATGAAGAAAACAGTCGTGCTGTAAATGTATTATCGAAACTTCCTGCTGCATCTTTGTGTTTATCCATCCTGTATTTGGCTATGATTTTTATCCCATTCATACCTGAGGTGGCGAAAGTAACTAAGGGATATGAACCCGGGCTTATTCTAATCGTCTCAATCATTTTGTTTTTGTCATTTTGCTTTGTATTCCTGACGTTAATGAGAAGTTTTAAATGGAATAAAGATGATGGTGTAATAAGTAATATAGGTTGCTTTATCGGGCATACACTCGTAAATCTGTTTGGGGTTTTTTCTGCAACATTGTCAATTTCTATCCCGATCTCGTTCCTGATGCAGTCAAGTAAAGGGGAGAGCACTACTGCTGTCATTTTTGCACTGTTGTTTATGATTGCATTCTCTTTTCTTACATTCTTTCCTTCAATTATTTATTTTGCCAACACGGGAAAAACAAAAAACAATGTTGTTTCAGTTGTTCATCAAATATCATTGGCAATTGTGGGTGTAGTTTTGGTGACGTTTTTATTCTTCCCTAATATCGCAACAATATTTATATATTCATCACTCAATGCGATTGGTCTTGTTAGCAAAACACCACATTTTTATCTTATTAACGGAGAGAAGTATAAACCTGCTATGTTTCATAAAACGTCGTGGAATACTCAGGTACTATCAGATATGGGAGAGCATTTTTACATTAAAGGTGTGAATGTATTTTCTGTGGAAAGTAAAAACCTGATTTGCCCTATGGCAGTAGTAAAAATCAGGGATGAGACATATAAGAGAGATTACGTATCTTTTGTTCCGTTTGCTGATAGTAAGAAAATTGCGGAATTAAAAAAAATGACCAGAGACTGTCTGGTATTAGACGATGTTGATATTCAACAATGGGATACATTGTTTGATGATAATGGGAAAGTGAGGGAATGATATTTTTGCGCTAAAATAATAAATATTAGCTGTCGGGAACGCTTACCTCAGACCGTTATGTGTGGAGTCTGATCCACGCATAACGGTCTGAGGTTCACATATAGTAGGTGGAACTGCACACATAGCGGCGTGAAAAACATTCCCACCTCGACAACAGCCCACGCCAGACAGGACTAACCTCGATCTTTATCTGTGCATCAGCGGTATTCACAATGATGCGCTTTTCATTTGCTTTATTTTCCTGTCGAATCGCGGTAATCCCCGGTTTACTGTTCAGCGATGCAGTAATTCTCTTCAAAGCATCGTTAATAGCCGTCAAATCGGTATCGCGATCAGCAAAAGTCTTATACGCCAGATCGATATCCACCGACAAACGGGGAAAATCCTGCACAAACAAATTGATTGCAGTGCCGCCTTTCAACGCGAAACAGGACTCCTTCGCCACATGCGGCAGAGCAGCCATCAGCAGTTTAACCTGTCGGTCATAACTATCACGCAGATCCATCTTCAATTCCTTCCGGTTTAAATGTGCGTGGAACAGTAATTTGATAATCCGGCTCCAGCCAGCCGCCGGGTATGATTTGCCGCTTTCCTGTACCTGTTTCTATACCGCTTTGATCAAGATACCGAAAATAAGGGTGCCCATTACGCCGGGCAAGGTAAAGCATCACCCGGTTGGTTTTACCGAATGGCTGGCGCAGAGTAGTGTTTGTAATTTACGCGGGCTGAGAAGATTCATTCCCTGAAACAGAGCATCGGCATGTTCGAACGAGATCAACGAAGGAACCCCGTAGGCGATCTCATACGCGGCCAGTTCCGGGACACTGCCCGCTAACTGCCGGTCGCCGACATTCAGTTTTGTCGTGAATGGTGTTATATCGACGGTGAGGCCAGAGGTATACACTGTGACAAACGTCGTAGATTGGTCGAAGGCAGCAAAACATCCCGGTAGCTTGACGTAAGCCGGGAGCGCGAGCCAGACCTGCGATTTCCCCAGTTCGGTATAGTGCGCATAGCCCTGAAGCGCAAGGCTGGTTAGCCCCGCCACCCGAACTGGCCTTTCCCACTGCGATTGCAGGCAGTAAACTGCATCCACCAATCCGGTTCACGACCCGTCCGGCAGTATACGCCGTGAGCGATTCGCCTGAGCCAGCCATTCTGGACATAGAGATAAGAGAGCTTACGATCTATGCCGTTGCGGGTAAGCCATGACTGGAGCAACACCTGACTGGGGAGGGTGTTTTGCATCAGCCAGTTTATATACTTTGGCAAATGTCGTCTCTTGATTGACAATTTTGAAAATTATTAAACTAATATAGTTCTTGTTTTTAGACTGGTACAGGTATTTGACTAAATAGTCATAAGTCTTTCAGGAGACTTAGTTGTATGATTTATGCAGATTATTTTTAGTGGAGCAATCAATGCATATCATAACTAAAGATTTTGTACATAAAATTGACGACAAGTTGATAGCCGCTGATGTCGCACTTCATGCTCGACCATTTTGTGTTGTAATCGAATGGATGAAAGAAAAAAATATCACTGGCGATATACTGGATAAGGGGATATGGGAGCCTGTGATGGGGATTTATGAATATCTTTACCCAAAAGGCGATTTTTCTATTCCATCAGTAATGGTTGGTGGGGTTGCTCTGCGTGATGTGATGTACCCTGTGCACATTAATGTCGCTTATGGTTCTTTTAGTATTGATCCCCTCAAATGTATTGATATCTCGCAAAGCGAATTAGAATTTATTTTTCAGAATTACCCAGAGCAAGGTTGTAGGGCTTTTTATGGCGTCTGTGATCTTTGGGACTTTGGATATGGCGTTGATGATCTTATCAACATGGGATCTCCGGCAAAAGAACTTTTATGTAATGCGCGGTTATCCGCTGTGGCGACCCCCCGTATTCTATCTGGAACAGATCCTGATGCTGCTGTTCAAACGGCATGTTTGATGGCTGAATTATCAATTAAAGCTTCACTAACTCACTTAGGATGGACTGGTGACCAACTAAAAAAATTGTCACATCATCTACCCAAACTAGCCGCTGAATTAATTAAGATTAAACCTACACGCAATGATGAGCGGTTGTTCCAGGCATGCGCAAATTTTCCAAATTATGTAGAAAGTCGATATGCTTTTCATGGTATGACTCGCCTTGAACTTATGGCACTTTCAATGCGTGCGCTATTTGTTGCTTCTGAGGCGATCCGCCGCATATCTCAACGTAATATGGCCAACGAGATGGAAGAACGATCCGATTGTCCTTCCCGACCAGTGCTTTGATGGGATGAAAGAATAATATTAAATTATTGAAGAATTATATATAGATAAATGCAGATTATGTGGGAGGGAAATAGTATTAGAACTTAATCATACTCTCCCCAAGTCATTGAAGTAATAAAAATTCAAAGAGGTGAATTATCTCCTAATAAAAAGATAAGATTGAGGCGCAAGTTATTAATAGTATGTTTGACTAATTTATTTAATATTAGTG
>NZ_PTRD01000064.1:0-47834 GCF_002965005.1 Escherichia sp. MOD1-EC7011 | reverse complement strand
ATCCACTCCAAGCCGGCGTTATCCGGTGAGGCGCAATGTTGCGGGGGCTTTATCCCTGGTGGCATTGGTTGCTGGAAAGAGAAAACCCCCGCACGTTGAGAGGTACAACCTGACAACAGAACGGGGGCTAATCTTGAACCAGAACAATTCAAGGATAGCCGCAAAATGTTGTCATTACAACAAGGCGGCTATATGACGCTCGCGCAGTTTGCCATGACTTTCTGGCACGACCTGGCAGCACCGATCCTGGCGGGAATTATTACCGCAGCGATTGTCGGCTGGTGGCGTAACCGGAAGTAAGGCGAAAACGGGCGTCAGGCTGCCGTGATGGCAATATGCGCCCGAAACCGGCCGCAGGGGTAACAGCCTGCGGCCTTTTTTGTATCTGGCCCCCATGAAAAAAGTCTTAACGCAGAACGCTAAGACTTTATTTTTCAAGCAAAAAAGATTACTTGCTGGTATCCAGTTCTTCGAAACCTTTCACCAGATCATCAATCGCTTTCATCTGCTTGAGGAACGGTTCCAGTTTAGCCAGCGGCAGCGCGGATGGGCCATCACATTTCGCATGTTCCGGATCCGGATGAGCTTCAATAAACAGCCCCGCCAGACCTACCGCCATACCGGCTCGTGCCAGCTCAGCCACCTGAGCACGACGACCGCCGGAAGCTGCGCCAAACGGATCGCGGCATTGCAGTGCGTGGGTCACGTCGAAAATCACCGGCGAGTTACCAGACACTTTCTTCATAATGCTGAAACCCAGCATATCGACAACCAGGTTGTCATAGCCAAAGTTAGCGCCGCGATCGCAAAGAATCACTTTATCGTTGCCGCCTTCTTTGAATTTATCAACGATGTTACCCATCTGACCCGGGCTGACAAACTGCGGTTTTTTGACGTTAATTACCGCACCGGTTTTCGCCATGGCTTCCACCAGGTCAGTCTGACGAGCGAGAAATGCCGGTAACTGGATCACATCCACAACATCAGCAACTGGCTGTGCCTGGCTTGGTTCGTGAACATCGGTGATAATTTTCACGCCAAAAGTTTGCTTCAATTCCTGGAAGATTTTCATCCCTTCTTCCAGGCCCGGTCCACGATAAGAGTGGATAGAGGAGCGGTTGGCTTTGTCAAAAGAGGCTTTGAACACGTAAGGGATACCCAGTTTCTGGGTCACGGTTACGTAGTGTTCGCAAATGCGCATCGCCAGATCGCGAGATTCCAGCACGTTCATACCGCCAAACAGCACGAACGGCAGGTCATTTGCTACGTTGATGTCGCCAATGCTAACCACTTTTTGTTTCATAGGATCGCCTTAATCTTAAGTAAAATGTCGATTAATTAATGCAGCACAATATGTTTATGCGCGATGTTATTAATTTGCGCACGAATCATTTCGCTGATCGGGTCTTCCGGACACTGTTCAACGAAATAACTTAAATCATTTAACGCAACGTGTTCGCAATCCAGTTGCGCGTAAATCAACCCACGATCGCGAATTTCATACGGATCTTCCGGGTTGAACTGTAATAAGGCCTCGCTGGTGCGTAATGCCAGTTCCATCTGATTTTCTTCCATCAGCGACGCTTTCAGCGTATCCAATAGTTTGCGGATAACCTCAATGTTATCGGCTTCATCCAGGTCTTCATAAAACAGTTCCGCCGACGGGCTGATATTTCCCTTTAACCATACATCCAGCATATGTTCGCTTAACGATTCACCGTTAAAAGGGTTAATCAACCAAATTTCGCCATCCGGACATTCAATGCGCAATATAAGCTGCGTCGGGAAAATCACCGGCATCAGCGGCAAATCGAGACGATTAGCGACCCACACCAAAACGGCGCCTAATGATACCGCACTGCCCTGCCGATTTTTTAACACCTGATCCAACCATAATGCATCGGAAAGACGATAAACACCGCGTGAGGCTTTAAATCCCCATTCGCCGTAAAACAGCGCGATCAATTTTTCCAGCTGCTCTTCTAAAGGCAGAAGCTGGCTAATTTCTTCCTTCGCCAGACTAACGAGACGCTCCAGTTCGTCGTAAACATCTTGCGAGGGAAAATCGCGGCGGATTGCTTCGCAAGCCAGGATCATGCCTTCGCACAGCGGCGCTTTATTAAATTCGAAATCAGCTAACGATCTCATGACTTACCCCAGTAACGGTACTTTTGTGGTGGCGAGTTTAATGATGATGTACAGCACCACCAGCGCCAGCGGGAAGGCAATAATGCGCACCTGCTGACTGTGCACCCGACGATAATCGAGAGCAATAAAACCCAAAACGATATAAATGATAACTCCAAACAGCTTTTCAGTCAGCCATTGTGCCTGCCCGGAAAATGGCAGGATGTGCGCTTTAGCCATTAGCGCCACACCGCTTAACAATAACACCGTGTCAATAACCGGCGGCGCAATGCGCGTCCAGCGAGCAAATGCCTGAGGATGCTCCTGATAACGTAGCCAGAAACGTAAGGTTAATAGCCCAACAGAAAGCGCAACGCTAATGAGATGAACGCTAAGCAGCGTAGTAAAACTTGTCATCGATAATAGCGACCAAGCGTCACGCGCTCGTTATCACCGTAGTCCCGGCAGGTTTCGACGTCATGATATCCCGCGAGGATAAATGCCTGTCGCACCGCTTCGCCCTGCTGCCAGCCATGTTCCAGAAGCAGAAAGCCGCCGGATACCAGCGCGTTACGCGACTGTTCGACGATATGCACGATGTCTGCCATTCCACTGTCTGCCGCAACCAGCGCAGTGAGCGGCTCAAAGCGGACATCGCCTTGTTGAAGATGTGGGTCCTGCTCGTCAATATACGGCGGATTGCTGACAATCATCGCAAACTGCTGCCCGGCTAGCGCGCTAAACCAGTCGCTTTGCAGAATGTGGATATTTTTAATCGCCAGATGCTGCGCATTACGCTTCGCAAGGGCAACGGCATCCGGCATTCGGTCAACGGCGGTTACCTCGCAATCTGGACGCTCGCTGGCCAGCGCCAGCGCAATTGCCCCGGTGCCCGTACCGAGATCGAGAATACGGCAAGACTGTTCAGGTAACCGAGCCAGTGCCTGCTCCACCAGACATTCCGTGTCAGGACGGGGAATTAAGGTCGCTGGCGAAACAAATAACGGCAACGACCAAAATTCACGCACACCGGTTAAATGAGCAATAGGTTCACCTGCACGACGACGCGCCAGCAGTACGTCGAGTTGCTCACACTGCGCGTCAGTCAGCTGCGTTTCGCCAAAGGCGAGAATAAAAGTACGCCCCTTGCCGGTAACATGCTCCAGCAGGATTTCAGCATCGCGCCGTGGGCTTTCGCTCGCCTGAAGTTGGGTTATTGCGTCACGTAACCAGTGTTGATATTCCATTATTCTTGCTCGGACAACGCCGCCAGTTGGTCAGCCTGATGTTCCTGGATAATCGGTTCAATTAGCATATCCAGCTTACCTTCCATCACTTCATCCAGACGGTAGAGCGTCAGGTTGATACGGTGGTCAGTGACGCGCCCCTGCGGGAAGTTGTAGGTACGATTACGATCGCTGCGATCGCCACTGCCCAGCAGGTTACGACGGGTAGACGCCTCCGCCTGCTGGCGTTTTGCCATTTCTGCTGCGTGGATGCGAGCACCAAGTACAGAAAGTGCTTTAGCTTTGTTTTTATGTTGTGAACGTTCGTCCTGACATTCAACAACAATACCGGTTGGTAAGTGAGTAATACGGATTGCCGAATCGGTGGTGTTAACGTGCTGCCCCCCTGCCCCTGAAGAGCGGAAAGTATCAATGCGCAAATCTGCCGGGTTGATGTCCGGCAGTTCTGCGTCAGGCAGCTCTGGCATTACCGCAACGGTACAAGCAGAAGTATGAATACGACCCTGCGATTCCGTAGCAGGAACACGCTGCACGCGATGACCGCCAGATTCGAATTTCAGGCGACCATACACACCATCGCCACTGATTTTGGCGATGATCTCTTTATAGCCACCATGCTCGCCCTCGCTGGCGCTCATGATTTCCACGCGCCAGCGACGGGCTTCTGCGTAACGGCTGTACATACGGAACAGATCGCCTGCAAATAATGCGGCTTCATCACCACCAGTTCCGGCACGCACTTCGAGAAAGGCGTTGCGTTCGTCATCAGGATCTTTTGGCAGCAAGAGAACCTGAAGTTGTTGTTCCAGTTGTTCGCTTTTTTCTTTAGCTTCACGCAGTTCATCCTGCGCCATCTCACGCATTTCAGGATCGTCGAGCATCATCTGTGCGGTTTCGATATCTTCCTGAACCTGTTGCCAGTCGGTGAAACAGCGCGAAACATCACTTAACTGCGCATATTCACGAGATAATGCGCGAAAACGTTCCTGGTCAGCGATGGTTTGCGCATCACCCAGCAGCGCCTGAACTTCTTCATGGCGTTCATGCAGGGCTTCCAGTTTGGCAACGATAGAAGGCTTCATAGGCGTAAATGCACCCTGTAAAAAAGAAAATGATGTACTGCTACTCCAGCCCGAGGCTGTCGCGCAGAATATTCAGGCGTTCGTTATCCCCGTCACGGGCAGCCTGTTGAAGTGATTTCGTTGGCGCATGGATCAGGCGGTTAGTCAGTTTCCATGCCAGATCCTGCATAATGGCTTGCGCGTCGCCGCCCTGTTCAAGGGCTGCTAACGCTTTGGCGGTTAACTCATCGCGAACCTGCTCTGCCTGACTGCGATAATCGCGAATAGTTTCGCTGGCGCTTTGTGCGCGCAGCCACGCCATAAATTCGCTGGTTTCCTGAGCGACGATAGTTTCCGCTTCAACTGCGGCGGCTTTACGCTGCGCCAGGTTATGCGAAATGATGCTTTGCAGATCGTCAACGCTATAAAGGTAGGCATTCGCCAGTTTTCCGACTTCCGGTTCGACATCGCGCGGAACGGCAATATCCACCAACAGCATCGGTTGGTTGCGACGGCTTTTTAATGCGCGCTCCACCATACCTTTACCGATAATCGGTAACGGGCTTGCAGTGGAACTAATGATGATATCGGCTTCGCGCAGACGTTCGTCGATATCGCTCAATGCAATCACTTCTGCGCCGACTTCATCTGCCAGGATTTGGGCTCGTTCGCGAGTACGATTGGCGATAATCATCTTCTGCACTTTGTGTTCGCGCAGATGACGCGCCACCAGTTCGATGGTTTCGCCCGCACCAACCAGCAATACCGTCACCGTAGAAAGCGATTCAAAGATCTGCCGCGCCAGCGTACAAGCCGCAAAAGCGACAGACACAGCACTGGCGCCAATATCCGTTTCAGTGCGAACGCGCTTCGCTACAGAGAAAGATTTCTGGAACATGCGTTCCAGTTCGCTGGCCTTCATATGGCCTTTTTGCGAATCGGCAAACGCTTTTTTAACCTGACCGAGGATCTGCGGCTCCCCCAGAACCAGTGAATCCAGGCCACTGGCAACACGCATTAAATGGCTAACCGCGTCGTTATCCTGATGCCAGTAGAGGCTATTACGCAGATCTTCTTCGTTGAGATTGTGGTAATCGCACAACCAGCGAATGAGCGCCTCTTGCAGGTTATCCTGCTCTTCAACGCTAAGATAAAGTTCTGTGCGGTTACACGTCGACAGCACCACGCCGCCCTGCACCATCGGCTGCGCGAGCAGGCTGTCAAGCGCCTGATCGAGCTTGTCCGGCGAAAACGATACACGTTCTCGTAGCGATACAGGTGCCGTTTTATGGTTAATACCGAGTGCTAAAAGGGTCATGTCTGCGGGAAATAATACCAACGTTGATATGGTTAGTCTGCTCGCATCATACAGGATGCGTGAGATCAATAAAAGAGAGCGCCCCCTTTTGGAGTAATTGCCAAAAGCCGTTAGATTCTGGCAATTAAGACAACTTGAACATAGACGATAGCGGACGGTAACGCTAGCATTAAGGGTTATAACTGCAACGTATCTCAAGGACTTGTCATTATCATGCCCCTGCCCGATTTTCGCTTTATCCGCCTGCTACCGCTGGCTGCCCTCGTGCTCACTGCCTGTTCCGTTACCACACCAAAAGGCCCCGGCAAAAGCCCGGACTCCCCGCAGTGGCGTCAGCATCAGCAAGAGGTTCGTAACCTCAACCAGTATCAGACACGCGGTGCATTTGCGTATATTTCTGACCAGCAGAAAGTGTATGCCCGCTTCTTCTGGCAGCAAACTGGCCAGGATCGCTACCGTCTGCTGCTGACCAACCCATTGGGAAGCACCGAACTGGAGCTGAATGCTCAGCCGGGTAACGTGCAGCTGGTAGATAACAAAGGTCAGCGTTACACCGCCGATGACGCCGAAGAGATGATTGGCAAATTGACAGGAATGCCGATTCCGCTCAACAGTTTGCGCCAGTGGATTTTAGGTTTGCCTGGTGATGCAACCGACTACAAACTGGACGACCAGTACCGCCTGAGCGAAATCACCTACAGCCAGAACGGCAAAAACTGGAAAGTCGTATACGGTGGTTATGACACCAAAACGCAACCTGCGATGCCAGCCAATATGGAACTCACCGACGGTGGTCAGCGCATCAAGTTAAAAATGGATAACTGGATAGTGAAATAATGCGGACACAGTGGCCCTCTCCGGCAAAACTTAATCTGTTCTTATACATTACCGGTCAGCGAGCGGACGGTTACCACACGCTGCAAACGCTGTTTCAGTTTCTTGATTACGGCGACACCATCAGCATTGAACTTCGTGACGATGGGGATATTCGTCTGTTAACGCCCGTTGAAGGCGTGGAGCACGAAGATAACCTGATCGTTCGCGCAGCACGGTTGTTGATGAAAACAGCGGCAGACAGCGGGCGTCTTCCGGCGGGGAGCGGTGCAAATATCAGCATTGACAAGCGTTTGCCTATGGGCGGCGGCCTGGGCGGTGGTTCATCGAATGCCGCGACTGTGCTGGTGGCGTTAAATCATCTCTGGCAATGCGGGCTAAGTATTGATGAATTGGCGGAACTGGGTCTGACGTTGGGCGCAGATGTTCCTGTCTTTGTACGCGGTCATGCCGCGTTTGCTGAAGGGGTTGGCGAAATATTAACGCCAGTGAATCCACCGGAGAAATGGTATCTGGTGGCACACCCTGGTGTAAGTATTCCGACACCGGTGATTTTTAAAGATCCTGAACTCCCACGCAACACGCCGAAAAGGTCAATTGATACGTTGCTAAAATGTGAATTCGGTAATGATTGCGAGGTTATCGCAAGAAAACGTTTTCGCGAGGTTGATGCGGTGCTTTCCTGGCTGTTAGAATACGCCCCGTCGCGCCTGACTGGGACAGGAGCCTGTGTCTTTGCTGAATTTGATACAGAGTCTGAAGCCCGCCAGGTGCTAGAGCAAGCCCCGGAATGGCTCAATGGCTTTGTGGCGAAAGGTGTTAATCTTTCCCCATTGCACAGAGCCATGCTTTAAGCCGGGCAAGCTGAGTTTCGGTGACAACGTCACCTTGTTCCAGACGTTGCATCGCGCTCTTTAATACACCGCCTGGAAAGAATATTGCCTGGCCCGCACAGTTTTCGGCAGATTCTTTCCACCAATGGACGCATGCCTGAGGTTCTTCTCGTGCCTGATATGAAGCTTTTTGCTGGTAACGCCACCCCGGAACTAGCACAACGTATTGCCAACCGCCTGTACACTTCACTCGGCGACGCCGCTGTAGGTCGCTTTAGCGACGGCGAAGTCAGTGTACAAATCAATGAAAATGTACGCGGTGGTGATATTTTCATCATCCAGTCCACTTGTGCCCCTACTAACGACAACCTGATGGAATTAGTCGTGATGGTTGATGCCCTGCGTCGTGCTTCCGCAGGTCGTATCACCGCTGTTATCCCCTACTTTGGCTATGCGCGCCAGGACCGTCGCGTCCGTTCCGCTCGTGTGCCAATCACTGCGAAAGTGGTTGCAGACTTCCTCTCCAGCGTCGGTGTTGACCGTGTGCTGACAGTGGATCTGCACGCTGAACAGATTCAGGGTTTCTTCGACGTTCCGGTTGATAACGTATTTGGTAGCCCGATCCTGCTGGAAGACATGCTGCAGCTGAATCTGGATAACCCGATTGTGGTTTCTCCGGACATCGGCGGCGTTGTGCGTGCCCGCGCTATCGCTAAGCTGCTGAACGATACCGATATGGCAATCATCGATAAACGTCGTCCGCGTGCGAACGTTTCCCAGGTGATGCATATCATCGGTGACGTTGCAGGTCGTGACTGCGTACTGGTCGATGATATGATCGACACTGGCGGTACGCTGTGTAAAGCTGCTGAAGCTCTGAAAGAACGTGGTGCTAAACGTGTATTTGCGTACGCGACTCACCCGATCTTCTCTGGCAACGCGGCGAACAACCTGCGTAACTCTGTAATTGATGAAGTCGTTGTCTGCGATACCATTCCGCTGAGCGATGAAATCAAATCACTGCCGAACGTGCGTACTCTGACTCTGTCAGGTATGCTGGCCGAAGCGATTCGTCGTATCAGCAACGAAGAATCGATCTCTGCTATGTTCGAACATTAATCGAACCCGGCTCAAAGACCCGCTGCGGCGGGTTTTTTTGTCTGTAATATCCATTTGTATGACCTATGCCTCCTTCACCTGCCATTTAGTTGACAGATGATGCGCTCACGGATGAAACATTATTGTGAACAAAATATTCTCCTCACATGTGATGCCTTTCCGCGCTCTGATCGACGCTTGCTGGAAAGAAAAATACACTGCCGCACGGTTTACCCGTGACCTGATTGCCGGGATTACCGTCGGGATTATTGCTATTCCGCTGGCGATGGCGTTGGCAATTGGTAGTGGCGTGGCTCCACAGTACGGTTTATATACCGCTGCTGTTGCAGGGATTGTCATTGCTCTGACGGGGGGGTCGCGTTTTAGCGTTTCCGGTCCAACTGCGGCATTTGTGGTAATTCTCTATCCCGTTTCGCAACAGTTTGGACTGGCAGGCCTGCTGGTTGCGACGTTGCTGTCCGGGATCTTTTTGATCCTGATGGGGCTGGCGCGCTTCGGGCGCCTGATTGAGTATATCCCGGTTTCCGTTACCTTAGGCTTCACTTCGGGTATCGGGATCACCATCGGTACGATGCAGATTAAAGATTTTCTCGGTCTGCAAATGGCACATGTCCCGGAACATTATCTGCAAAAAGTCGGCGCATTATTTATGGCGCTGCCCACCATTAATGTGGGTGATGCTGCCATTGGCATTGTGACGCTTGGCATTCTGGTTTTCTGGCCGCGTCTGGGCATTCGTTTACCTGGTCATCTTCCGGCCTTGCTGGCTGGTTGTGCGGTGATGGGCATTGTTAACCTGCTCGGTGGACACGTTGCTACCATCGGCTCGCAATTCCACTACGTTCTGGCCGATGGTTCCCAGGGTAATGGTATTCCGCAACTGCTGCCGCAACTGGTACTGCCGTGGGATCTCCCCGATTCAGAATTCACACTAACCTGGGATTCTATTCGCACACTGCTGCCTGCGGCATTCTCAATGGCAATGCTCGGCGCAATCGAATCTCTGCTCTGCGCGGTGGTACTGGATGGCATGACCGGGACGAAACACAAGGCGAACAGCGAACTGGTCGGTCAGGGGCTGGGGAATATCATCGCTCCGTTCTTTGGTGGTATTACCGCTACAGCTGCCATCGCGCGTTCTGCCGCTAACGTCCGTGCCGGTGCAACTTCCCCTATTTCGGCGGTGATCCACTCTATTCTGGTTATTCTCGCTCTGTTGGTACTGGCACCGCTGCTCTCCTGGCTGCCGCTTTCCGCCATGGCTGCCCTGCTATTGATGGTGGCGTGGAACATGAGTGAAGCACACAAAGTGGTCGACTTGCTGCGCCATGCGCCGAAAGATGACATCATCGTCATGCTGCTTTGCATGTCGCTGACCGTGCTGTTTGATATGGTTATTGCCATCAGTGTGGGTATCGTACTGGCATCGCTGCTGTTTATGCGCCGTATCGCCCGTATGACTCGTCTGGCACCCGTGGCGGTAGATGTTCCTGAGGAT
Source organism: Escherichia sp. MOD1-EC7011 (assembly GCF_002965005.1). NCBI lineage: Bacteria > Pseudomonadati > Pseudomonadota > Gammaproteobacteria > Enterobacterales > Enterobacteriaceae > Escherichia > Escherichia sp. MOD1-EC7011. The sequence continues at coordinate 37,797 of NZ_PTRD01000064.1, read as the reverse complement.
GTACTGGTTCTGCGCGTTATTGGTCCGCTGTTTTTCGCTGCGGCTGAAGGCTTATTCACCGATCTTGAATCACGTCTGGAAGGCAAACGAATTGTTATTCTGAAGTGGGATGCAGTTCCGGTTCTTGATGCCGGTGGCCTTGATGCGTTCCAGCGTTTTGTGAAGCGCCTGCCTGAAGGATGTGAACTGCGGGTGTGTAATGTGGAGTTCCAGCCACTGCGCACCATGGCTCGTTCTGGTATTCAACCGATCCCTGGACGCCTGGCATTCTTCCCGAATCGCAGCGCAGCAATGGCTGATCTGTAAGAAAGGCATTAAATTGACCAGTCAGCACAAACTGACTGGTCAGCAAACTGCATTATGCGTTAGCTATGACGACGATTATCGTTACGGCGGCAACGTTTGTCATAATGACGAACCCACCAGTAACGGTCGCACACCTGTTCATGCCCGCCAACACGGGCACCCGCCAGCCAGAGAATGGCACCGACGAAAATACTCAGCACTGCACCATGTGCGAAATACTGGGGCATATTAAACTGTGGTAACTGGTTGAGGATTGAATACCCCACGCCGACCACCATGACCACCAGACCCAGCCCCATGAGCACGTTACCGAGTAACGAAGCGTTTTTGCGTTTCATGTGTCACCTCCGGAACTTTCTGGGTTGTAACAGGGAATACCCCTCTTCCTTATGTGTAAAGTATAGACAACACCCTGTAGGTTATGTGCGGGCGTGATCACAATTACAACCCTTATTTCAACAAAACTTTACAAATAAACGCCTGAACATCCTGACTTTCTAATAGTTCGCAGAGGCAATTATTATGTTGTCTGCGTATAAGGTGCTGTTTTTTGTCAAGCGAGGCCACAACCAGTAAACTACGCGCCAGTTATGCACTCACTCAGGACAAAAAACGTGACGATTAAATTGATTGTCGGCCTGGCGAACCCCGGCGCTGAATACGCCGCAACGCGACACAATGCTGGCGCCTGGTTCGTTGACTTACTGGCGGAGCGTTTGCGCGCTCCCTTGCGCGAAGAAGCTAAATTCTTTGGTTATACCTCGCGAGTTACCCTTGGAGGCGAAGATGTCCGCCTGTTAGTCCCGACCACATTTATGAATCTCAGCGGCAAAGCCGTCGCGGCGATGGCCAGTTTTTTCCGCATTAATCCGGACGAAATTCTGGTCGCCCACGACGAGCTGGATCTGCCCCCTGGCGTCGCCAAATTTAAGTTGGGCGGCGGTCATGGTGGTCACAATGGACTGAAAGACATCATCAGTAAATTGGGTAATAACCCTAACTTTCACCGTTTACGCATTGGAATCGGTCATCCGGGCGATAAAAACAAAGTTGTCGGGTTTGTGTTAGGCAAACCTCCTGTTAGTGAACAGAAGTTAATTGATGAAGCCATCGACGAAGCGGCACGTTGTACTGAAATGTGGTTTACAGATGGCTTGACCAAAGCAACGAACCGATTGCACGCCTTTAAAGCGCAATAAGTCGTTGTCTGCGGCATTTTTGCCGCGTGCCGTGTATAATAGGCAGAGTTATTTCCATTTCTACAATCTGTTTACGATAACAGGTTGATTATTAAGATATTAAGGTGATTTAAATCATGGGATTCAAATGCGGTATCGTCGGTTTGCCCAACGTCGGGAAATCTACCCTGTTCAACGCGCTGACCAAAGCCGGTATTGAAGCGGCCAACTTTCCATTCTGCACCATCGAGCCGAACACAGGCGTTGTGCCAATGCCCGATCCGCGTCTGGATCAACTGGCTGAAATCGTAAAACCGCAGCGTACGCTTCCCACGACCATGGAGTTTGTCGATATCGCTGGCCTGGTAAAAGGCGCGTCGAAAGGCGAAGGTCTGGGTAACCAGTTCCTGACCAACATCCGTGAAACCGAAGCGATCGGTCACGTTGTTCGCTGCTTTGAAAATGACAACATCATTCACGTTTCCGGCAAAGTTAACCCGGCAGACGATATTGACGTTATCAATACCGAGCTTGCTCTGGCGGATCTCGACACCTGTGAACGTGCAATTCACCGGGTACAGAAAAAAGCCAAAGGTGGCGATAAAGACGCGAAAGCCGAGCTGGCGGTACTGGAAAAATGCCTGCCACAACTTGAAAACGCAGGTATGCTGCGCGCGCTGGATTTAAGCGCAGAAGAAAAAGCTGCTATTCGTTACCTGAGCTTCCTGACGCTGAAACCGACAATGTACATCGCCAACGTCAACGAAGACGGTTTTGAAAACAACCCGTATCTGGACCAGGTGCGTGAAATCGCGGCGAAAGAAGGTTCTGTTGTCGTTCCGGTTTGTGCTGCTGTTGAAGCAGACATTGCCGAACTGGACGACGAAGAACGTGACGAGTTTATGCAGGAACTGGGACTGGAAGAGCCGGGTCTGAACCGTGTGATCCGTGCCGGTTATAAACTGCTGAACCTGCAAACTTACTTCACCGCAGGGGTGAAAGAAGTGCGCGCATGGACCATTCCGGTTGGTGCAACTGCGCCGCAGGCGGCTGGCAAAATCCACACCGATTTTGAAAAAGGCTTTATCCGTGCACAAACCATCGCGTTTGAAGATTTCATCACTTACAAAGGTGAACAAGGCGCGAAAGAAGCAGGCAAAATGCGTGCAGAAGGTAAAGATTACATCGTTAAAGATGGCGATGTGATGAACTTCCTGTTTAACGTTTAATACGTTACTACCAGTACTGAAGTCTCCGTACTGGCGCAAAAAATCAGCCATTATGTGTGGATGCACATAATGGCTTTTTTGTTTTTGTCGATCATCCCCGACGCTTAAACTGACCCGCATCAATGCCATATTGTTTCATTTTTCGCCAAAGCGTGGTGCGACCAATTCCAAGTAACGCCGACATTTCCAGAATACGCCCACCTGTCACCTGGGCGGCGTTAATAATCGCTTCTTTTTCGACTTCCGCAAATGACAGACTGGTGGAAAGACGCGTGGCGCTGATATCTTCTGTCGCCTGTTCGGTAAACAGATGCTCAGGCAAATCACTGACGTGAATGCGTCCGTTGTCGCTGCTCAGGGCAAGGTTCTCAATGACGCTATACAGTTCAAAATCATTACCGGGCCATGCGCAGGAGACCAAACGAGCAAGCGCATCGTCATCAATCTTCAGGCGAGTTGAGAAGCGTTTTTCGAGATTACGCAATTTGTTATTCACCAGCGCCGGAATACTGCCGCGCCGCATACGCAGAGGCGGGATGGTAATTTCAAATGCATGGAGCGCGTAATAAAGCTGGCGACTAAAGCGATTTTGTTCCACCAGCATTGCCAGATCTGCGGTCGTCGTGGCAATCACTTTGACATCAATCGGGATTAAACGCCGCGCATCCAACCGCGTGATAACGCCCTGCTTGATGACCTGAAGCAATGCTGACTGTAACTCCACCGCCAGATACTCAATCTTTTCGAGAAACAGCGTGCCGCCGTGTGCCAGTTCCAGACGACTCAGACGACCATTTTTATTCTCCGTGCGATCGCCGCCAATAAACTCCTCCACCAGCGTCGCATCACCATATAGCTCGCAATTGACGGCGATATAGGGACCTGCAGCGCGTTCGCTTTCATTATGAATCGCCTGACTTAACAGAGCCTTACCAACGCCTTCTTCTCCACAAAGTAACACCGGAAAACTGCTGCGCGCCGCCTGACGACCAAAATGAATCAAGCGACGGGTTTGCGGATCATCCTGTGGCATATGAGCAAAAGTATGACTAACTTTGCCTAATTGACTGGTCATCAATTGCCGCATCTGCTCCACCGGATGCAGCAGCAGAATAAAGCTGGTTCCCTGGGGTTCAATTATCGGTTTAAGGGTAATGACCGCATCAATAAACTGGTGCTGACTTTCAAAGGTCGCTTCCACATGTTTGAGCGGATGTGCCTGTTTTATTGCCTGTTGCAGCACGGCAGGTAACGTTAACAGTTCCGTGATTGCTCTTCCCTGGCTGGCCGTTGCGTCCAGACGCAAAACACGCGCCGCCTGAGCATTAATAAATTGCAGATTACCCTGCTCGTCCCAGCTAATCACGCCATCGTCCATACTTTCTAACAGAGCGTTACGTTGATTTAAATGCCGATTAGTTTCAGCCAGCAAACTGTCCGTTAGCAGTAAGTTTCCCACCTCGCGAGCAATTGCCAGCGTCAACGGCAAATCGGCTGCTGTCGATTGTTCCGCTGGACACGCCAGGGCTATCGTCCCGGTCAATCGCCCCTTGCTGTCAAACAGCGGCGTTGCACAAAATGCCCATTTCCAGAGCGCCTGTTTAAAATGTTGATCGGCTATCGTTTTCACCGCCTGACCAGAGATAGCCGCTAACGATAGCGCACAAGTACCGATGATTCCTTCGGCGCAATAAGTGCCGTCATTAAATCCCAACGCACTAAGCTGCTCCATAGTCTGCGGATCACCATAACGGCTAAGGATGCAGGCAGTTTCATCGAGAATAAGCAAAACGCACGCTCGTGGCGCCATATATTCCAGGGCATCTTCCAGCGCCGCCTGCCCGAGTGTCAGCATCGCCTTTTTACGCCGACAGATGGTAGCAAATGTCACGCCCTGGGCCTGGTGCGGTACGCTCCACGACTCCCGTTTCATCAGTTTGCGGCATCGCTCCCAGGATGCTGCAATCCAGGGGGCGTTAGCCTGGTCATCGTTGTGAAAACCGCCTCTCATATTCCGCTCACTTCTGGCAAAAGGTGTTCTGACTCGCAATTTTAAGTATCAGGGCATTCTTATGTTCCATTATGGAACTTTTATTAAAACATATGTTTCAGCATGAAACATAATTTGTATGAATTTTCTTTTCCCAAGTCTGATGCACAATGGATTCATCGGCAGTCAGTGGTCGCCGTGTCGTTGAACATCATCCATGCCCTACGATAATTGCTGGAGCAAGATAATGAAAAAATTGATCAATGATGTGCAAGACGTACTGAACGAACAACTGGCAGGGCTGGCGAAAGCGCATCCTTCGCTGACATTGCATCAGGATCCGCTGTACGTCACACGAGCTGATGCACCGGTTGCCGGAAAAGTCGCCCTGCTGTCAGGCGGCGGCAGCGGACACGAACCAATGCACTGCGGTTATATCGGTCAGGGGATGCTTTCGGGGGCGTGTCCGGGCGAAATTTTCACTTCACCTACCCCCGATAAAATCTTTGAATGCGCCATGCAGATTGATGGCGGCGAAGGCGTACTGCTGATCATCAAAAATTACACCGGCGATATTCTTAACTTCGAAACAGCAACCGAATTACTCCACGACAGCGGCGTAAAAGTGACCACAGTGGTCATTGATGACGACGTCGCGGTGAAAGACAGTCTTTATACCGCCGGGCGGCGCGGTGTTGCCAATACGGTGTTAATAGAAAAACTTGTGGGTGCGGCGGCAGAACGTGGCGACTCACTGGATGCCTGTGCGGAACTGGGGCGTAAGCTGAATAATCAGGGTCACTCAATTGGTATCGCTCTCGGTGCCTGTACCGTTCCAGCCGCTGGCAAACCCTCATTTACGCTGGAAGATAATGAGATGGAGTTTGGCGTCGGCATTCATGGCGAGCCGGGTATCGATCGTCGCCCCTTCTCTTCCCTTGATCAAACCGTCGATGAAATGTTCGACACGCTGCTGGAAAATGGCACATACCATCGCACACTGCGCTTCTGGAATTATCAACAAGGAAACTGGCAGGAAGAGATTCAAACCAAACAGCAGCTACAGTCTGGCGATCGGGTGATTGCGCTGGTCAACAATCTTGGCGCCACACCACTTTCTGAGCTTTACGGCGTCTATAACCGTCTGACTACGCGTTGTCAGCAAGCGGGGCTGACTATCGAACGCAATTTAATTGGTGCGTATTGCACTTCACTGGATATGACCGGTTTTTCCATCACCTTACTGAAAGTTGATGACGAAATGTTGGCGTTATGGGATGCCCCAGTCCACACCCCGGCGCTGAACTGGGGTAAATAAGGAGATAACGATGTCACTGAGCAGAACTCAAATTGTTAACTGGCTTACTCGCTGTGGAGAAATCTTCAGCAAAGAGAGCGATTATCTTACCGGGCTGGATCGTGAAATTGGCGACGCTGACCACGGGCTAAATATGAATCGAGGATTTTGCAAAGTGGTGGAAAAACTACCCGCCATTGAGGACAAGGATATTGGTTTCATCCTCAAAAATACCGGTATGACACTGCTTTCCAGCGTCGGTGGAGCCAGTGGTCCGCTATTCGGTACATTCTTTATTCGCGCCGCGCAGGCGACTCAGGCGCGCCAGAGCCTGACGCAGGAAGAGCTTTATCAGATGTTTCGCGATGGTGTGGACGGCGTAATCAGTCGGGGGAAAGCCGAACCTGGCGATAAAACCATGTGCGATGTCTGGGAACCAGTGGTTGAGTCGTTACGCCAGTCCAGCGAGCAAAATCTCTCTGTTCCGGCTGCGCTCGACGCAGCCAGCAGTGTCGCTGAATCCGCTGCACAAAGCACGATTACGATGCAAGCTCGCAAAGGCCGTGCCAGTTATCTCGGCGAACGCAGTATTGGTCACCAGGATCCTGGCGCGACCTCCGTGATGTTTATGATGCAAATGCTGGCGTTAGCCGCGAAAGAGTAAGGAATTGGTGATGGTGAACCTGGTCATAGTTTCACATAGCGCCCGGCTGGGTGAAGGTGTCGGTGAATTAGCCCGTCAGATGTTAATGAGCGATAGTTGTAAAATCGCCATTGCCGCTGGGATTGATGACCCGCAAAATCCCATTGGTACTGATGCCGTCAAAGTGATGGAAGCCATCGAATCCGTTGCTGATGCCGACCATGTGCTGGTTATGATGGACATGGGGAGCGCGTTATTGAGTGCAGAAACCGCTCTGGAATTGCTGGCGCCAGAGATCGCCGCAAAAGTACGTTTGTGCGCAGCGCCATTGGTCGAAGGAACTCTGGCGGCAACAGTTAGCGCGGCATCAGGTGCCGATATCGACAAAGTTATTTATGATGCTATGTCTGCGCTGGAAGCCAAACGCGAACAACTGGGTTTACCGTCATCCGCCAGTGAGATATCTGACACATGCCCGCCGCACGATGAAGAAGCCCGTTCCCTGGCTGTGGTGATTAAAAACCGTAACGGCCTCCACGTGCGCCCGGCCTCTCGACTGGTCTATACCTTATCGGTATTTAATGCAGACATGTTACTGGAGAAAAACGGCAAATGCGTCACGCCGGAAAGTATTAACCAGATTGCGCTATTACAAGTCCGCTATAACGATACTCTGCGCCTGATTGTGAAAGGGCCAGAAGCTGAAGAGGCGCTGGCCGCTTTCCGCCAGTTGGCTGAAGATAACTTTGGTGAAACAGAAGATATTACGCCGCCAACGCTGCACCAGGTTAATCCTGTTACGGGGAAAGCCTTTTATTATCAACCCGTTTTATGCGCCGTACAGGCGAAATCAGTCCTTACGGTGGAACAAGAACAGGAACGATTACGCCAGGCAATTGATTTTACGTTGTTAGACCTGATGACGTTAACGGCAAAGGCAGAAGCAAGCGGGCTTAACGATATCGCCGCGATCTTTTCCGGTCACCATACTCTGTTAGACGATCCTGAACTGCTGGCAGCAGCAAGCGAACTTCTTCTGCATGAACATTGCACCGCAGAGTATGCCTGGCAGCAGGTTCTTAAAGAACTTAGCCAGCAATATCAACAGATTGATGATGAATATCTGCAGGCGCGCTATATCGATGTGGATGATCTTCTGCATCGCACCCTGCTCCATCTGACACAGACAAAAGAAGAACTACCGCAATTTAGCGCACCAACCATTTTGCTGGCAGAGAACATTTACCCCTCCACCGTGCTGCAACTGGATCCGACGGTCGTTAAAGGCATCTGCCTTAGTGCCGGAAGTCCGGTATCCCATAGCGCCTTAATTGCCCGTGAACTGGGTATTGGCTGGGTTTGCTTACAGGGTGAAAAACTGTACGCGGTACAACCTGAAGAGACGTTAACTCTGGACGTTAAAACACAACGTTTTAGCCATGATGGCTAAACCAGTGTCCGGATGGCGTCGTTACGATGCCATCCGGGAAAGCCTTACGCTATTAGCCAGCGTACTGACCATGTTGTAAATCCTGTACTATTTTGTTCATTTTCGCTTCATTCAACAGATAAAACTTAATAGAAATTGCAGTCAGGAAGTAGAAGAATGCCGGCAGGAGGGTAAACAGTAACACTACGCCCTGTACTGAATTAGCGGATTGAGTTGTGCTACTGGTTGCATAGCCATAATAAGCCAGTACCCAACCAATCACCGCCCCACCTACTGCAACGCCCAGTTTGATGACAAAAATATTCGCAGCAACGTTCATCCCCGTAATACGACGACGCGTTTTCCATTCACCATAGTTATTCGCATCGGTAATCATCGACCACTGGAGTGCGCCATTTCCGCCCTGAATAATCTGAATTGCCAGATGAGCCAGTAATGGAATAACCCAGTATTCCACCGGTAGGAAATAACAGAGCACGCCCAACGCCGCATTAATAATATTAACCCAGAATGAAAGTTTAATTTTACAAAAGCGAGTACCAAATGGTTTCGCCAGTACAGAACCTAACATAGAAGCAAACATTCCGCCGAGCATAAACCAGGTAAGAATATCTGAACCTTTATTTAAAACGGTATTAACATAATAAACAACAGCACCGCCACGGATAACCACCGCCACCAGCATCATAAAATTATAAACAGAGAGGATGCGCCACTGATCATTCTTAAAAAGAATCTTCAAATCGCGCGCAATATTCAGATTTTCTTCCTGAATAGGTTGTACCCGCTCTTTGGTGGTCAGGAAACAGATTAAAAACATAATGCAGCCAATAACGCCAAACACCGCCATCGCAATCTGGATACCAGTAGCCCGATCGCCTGGCGAGAGGAAGTCAGCGACCGGCAGGATAAATGCTGTACCTAACGCACCGCCAATAGGTGTGATGGCAAAACGCCAGGATTGCAATGACAGGTTTTCACGTGGATCGGATGTCAACGCCGCGCCCAATGAGCAGTAAGGAATATTAATGGCCGTATACATTAATGTCATAAATATATATGCAGCAACCGCGTAGACAACCTTACCGCTATCAGAGAAATCAGGAATGGAGTAAACCAGCACGCAACTGACCGCAAATGGTACACAGATGGCCAACAGCCACGGACGGAAACGCCCCCAACGAGATGAGGTTGCATCGGCGATTGCCCCCATAATCGGATCGGTAATTGCATCCAGTAGACGCACCAGTAAAAACATGGTTCCCATTACGGCTGGCGGCAGACCATAAATATCGGTATAGAAATAAGCGAGGATGGCAACAGAAGAATCAAAGACGATATGGCTGGCGGCATCGCCCAGGCTATAGCCTATTTTTTCTTTTATTGGCAATTTTTCCACATTAGACATGTTTTATCCTTATCTATAAATTTACTTCACGGAATACCTTTCACTGGCACAATTCTTCACGGAAGTTTTTGGTCGGTCTATTATGTTTTTTCATTAAATTCTTATGATTTTTTCTTCTGTGATCACACAACAAAAGTCACTGCCCATTTAATAAACAACATATATTTTATGAATATATTGCAACACTATTTAGGCCGTTAATTACACCGTCCATAATGCCTGACACTTCGCAGAATGAGATTTCAATCATGCAGTTGCCGCGATCCTGAACTAAGGTTTTCTGATACTTGATTACCGTTTTGTTCGGTATCGCCAAAGGAGAATGATTGATGAAACCACGTGTCCCTCGTCACCTGCAAAGAATGGCGTTAATTCCCACCACCGTTTTATTGTGTTTTGCCACGCTATCGGCACAGGCGGAAGAAATCGCCGTCACACCACCATCACCTGATATTTTGTTGGGACCGTTGTTTGACGATGTTCAAAACGCCAAACTTTTTCCTGATCAAAAAACTTTTGCCGACGCCGTGCCCAACAGCGACCCGCTAATGATCCTCGCTGACTATCGGATGCAACAGAACCAGAGCGGGTTTGATTTGCGTCACTTCGTGAAAGTTAATTTCACCCTGCCAAAAGAAGGCGAGAAGCATGTCCCGCCGAAGGGACAGTCGCTGCGTGAACATATTGATGGACTTTGGCCGGTATTAACCCGCACAACGGAAAGCACCGAAAAATGGGACTCTCTGTTGCCATTGCCGAAACCCTATGTCGTGCCGGGAGGTCGTTTTCGGGAAGTGTATTACTGGGACAGTTACTTCACCATGCTGGGGCTTGGCGAAAGCGGTCACTGGGATAAAGTGGCGGATATGGTGGCGAATTTTGGTTATGAAATAGATACTTATGGACACATTCCCAACGGGAACCGCAGCTACTATTTAAGCCGTTCGCAGCCGCCTTTCTTTGCGTTGATGGTGGAGTTACTGGCGCAACATGAAGGCGACGCCGCGTTGAAACAGTATCTGCCACAACTACAAAAAGAATATGCTTACTGGATGGACGGCGTTGAAAATCTGCAAGCCGGGCAACAGGAAAAGCGCGTTGTAAAGCTCAAGGATGGCACGATTCTTAACCGCTACTGGGACGACCGCGATACACCGCGTCCGGAGTCATGGGTAGAGGATATTGCCACCGCGAAAAGCAATCCAAATCGCCCTGCCACTGAAATTTACCGTGACCTGCGTTCCGCCGCCGCATCTGGCTGGGATTTCAGCTCGCGCTGGATGGACAATCCTCAGCAGTTAAATACATTACGCACCACCAGCATCGTACCGGTCGATCTCAATAGCCTGATGTATAAAATGGAAAAAATCCTTGCCAGCGCCAGTAAAGCCGCCGGGGATAACGCGATGGCCAGTCAATACGAAACGCTGGCAAATTCCCGTCAGAAAGGGATCGAAAAATACTTGTGGAACGATCAACACGGCTGGTATGCCGATTACGATCTGAAGAGTAATAAAGTACGTAATCAGTTAACTGCCGCTGCCCTGTTCCCGTTGTACGTTAATGCAGCAGCGAAAGATCGCGCCAGTAAAATGGCAACGGCGACCAGAACGCATCTGCTGCAACCTGGCGGACTGAACACCACCTCGGTGAAAAGTGGGCAGCAATGGGACGCGCCAAATGGCTGGGCGCCGTTACAATGGGTCGCTACTGAAGGATTGCAAAACTACGGGCAGGAAGATGTAGCGATGGACATTAGCTGGCACTTTCTGACCAATGTTCAGCACACCTATGACCGGGAGAAAAAGCTGGTGGAGAAATATGATGTCAGCACCACCGGAACAGGTGGCGGTGGTGGCGAATATCCGTTGCAGGATGGTTTTGGTTGGACCAACGGCGTAACGCTGAAAATGTTGGATTTGATCTGCCCGAAAGAAAAACCGTGTGACAACGTTCCGGCAACGCGCCCGACCAGTGCTTCCGCAACGCAGCCAACAAAAGTCACAGAACCCACACCTTAATCTTTTCTTCTCCCGTCAGCGTCATTCTGCTTATCTGGATGACGTTGCCGTTTTATCTGGTTTTCAAACACCGTGAGGTTTACACATAATTTGAAAGCGGATAGCGATGCCTGCACCGCTATCCGCCAGAAATATTACGTTATTCTCTTCGCAGGAGGCGGAATACCCCCAGCACCAGGATAGCGCCGACCACCGCCACCAGGAAGCTATGTAAATTAAAACCACTGATGGAGCCGCCAATGCCAAACATGGTCGCCAGCCAGCCGCCGACAACCGCACCGACTATCCCGAGAATGCAGGTCAGGAAAAATCCACCACCATCACGCCCTGGCATGATCAGCTTGGCGATAATGCCGGCTATCAGGCCAAAAATAATCCAGGCAATAATTCCCATGTTCAGGCCCTCGTTTCGATGAATCGGACGCAAGAAATGCTTACGTCAACGCTCTAAGTATAGGCAAGCACAGGATCAATGGAGGGAGGCTGTCGGTTGAATTAGTCGTAAGTTGTAAAAAAAATTCACGCATTTGTATTAAGTTTTGTTAGTCCCTACCGATAAACCAAAGACAGTTTGTCGGTCAGGAGTTTTTCCGCGTGAGTCATTACCATGAGCAGTTCCTGAAACAAAATCCGTTAGCAGTCCTGGGCGTTTTACGCGATTTACATAAAGCCGCAGTGCCACTGCGTATCAGTTGGTCAGATGGTCAGCTGATCAGCAATATACTGGCGATAAGCCCTGATAAACTGGTGCTGGATTTTGGTAGTCAGCAAGAAGACAACAATGCCGTGCTTAAAGCGCGTCAAATCACTATTACCGCCGAAACGCAAGGCGCCAAAATCGAATTTACCCTTGCGCAATTACAGCAAAGTGAATATTTGCAGCTTCCGGCGTTTATCGCCACTCCCCCTCCCGCATTATGGTTTGTGCAACGACGCAGATATTTCCGCATCTCCGCCCCACTTCATCCGCCTTATTATTGTCAGACCAAACTGACGGATAACAGTACGTTACGTTTTCGCCTGAGTGATTTATCGCTAGGTGGCATGGGTGCATTACTGGAAACGGAAAAACCTGGCGGGTTGCACGAAGGTATGCGCTTCGCACAGATTGAAGTCAACATGGGACAATGGGGCGTTTTTCACTTTGACGCCCAGTTACTGACCATCAGCGAGCGCAAAGTGATTGATAGCAGAAATGAAACGATCTCCACTCCCCGCCTGAGCTTTCGTTTTCTTAACGTCAGCCCGACGGTGGAGCGGCAATTACAGCGGATTATATTCTCACTCGAACGGGAAGCCCGGGAGAAAGCGGACAAAGTGCGCGACTGAGTTACATCGCGTCCAGCGCCTGCTCAAGTTTGTAGATATAGCGTGGTGCCTGCGGTGCAGGATGATTTCTTGCTACGTGATCGAGGAACTCATCAGCATCCAGATCATTGATTTTGCTGATCGCTTTTTTCCGATCTGATGAGAAAGTCCGTAGCAGCGCACCAGCCCCGTTAGCGTATGACACCACCAGCGCATATTGCAGGACCTTCGGATCTTCAATGCCTGCCAGCGGGCCGGTTTCCAGAATATTCAGGTAAGCCGCCCCCATTGAGATATTGCGCTCCGGGTTTTTCAGTTCGCTGGTCGTCGGCTCACCTTTCCAGCCCATGCGTCGATAAACATCACGTCCGGAGGTTGAGGCTTTTAACTGCATCAAACCAATAGCATTCGACTTACTTACCGCGTTCGGGTTACCGCCTGATTCAATAGCGATAATCGCCGTGATCAATTGCGGATCGACACCCCAGGCCGCTCCGGCTTTCTGGCTTATTGGCATCCACTGCATCGCACGTTGTACCGGGACTTTCGCATTCCACGGCGGGTTCGTATAGTCATGCTTTGAAGAACAACCCGCTAATAACACAATCAAAAAGGCAAACCATCTCAATTTCACTTCATCTATCCTTATCGCCTGGAATCGCCGTTGAGGTGACAACGGCACACCTAAGCGGCATGATATACATTTCGTTTCTGTTGTCAGCAAGGAATTGCCATGTATCAGTTTCACTTAATTGCCCCGTCGGGTTACTGCATTAATCAGCACGCCGCACAGCGCGGCATTCAGCGCCTTACCGATGCGGGGCATCAGGTCAATAACGTCGAGGTTATCGCCCGTCGTTGTGAGCGTTTTGCTGGTACGGAAACGGAGCGCCTGGAAGATCTCAATACCCTTGCCAGACTGACTTCGCCCAACACCATCGTGCTGGCAGTACGCGGCGGTTACGGTGCCAGTCGCTTACTGGCGGATATTGACTGGCAGGCTCTGGTGGCTCGCCAACAAAATGATCCGTTGCTTATCTGCGGGCATAGCGATTTTACGGCCATTCAGTGCGGTCTTCTGGCACAAGGCAATGTCATCACCTTTAGCGGCCCGATGCTGGTGGCAAATTTTGGCGCGGATGAGCTGAATGCCTTTACCGAGCATCACTTCTGGCTGGCGTTACGCAATGAAACGTTCAGCATTGAATGGCAAGGGGAAGGCCCGGCGTGTCAGACAGAAGGAACACTGTGGGGAGGCAACCTCGCGATGCTGATTTCGCTTATCGGTACGCCGTGGATGCCACAAATTGAGAACGGTATTCTGGTACTGGAAGACATCAACGAACATCCGTTCCGTGTCGAACGCATGTTATTACAGCTTTATCATGCTGGAATTTTACAGCGCCAGAAGGCGATTATTCTCGGCAGCTTTAGTGGTAGCACGCCCAATGATTATGACGCGGGTTACAACCTGGCGTCGGTGTACACGTTCTTGCGTTCCCGCCTGTCGATTCCGCTGATTACCGGCCTCGACTTTGGTCATGAACAACGCACAGTTACCCTCCCGTTGGGCGCACATGCTATCCTCAAAAACGCCAAAAACGGTACACAATTGACGATTAGCGGTCATCCTGTTCTTAAAGCGTAAAAAAATCACGCTTCCGGGCTAAGTAAAACGCTGTTTCTGCCGTGAATATGGTAGGTTTATAGTACGAGACAGCGTAATCAGGAGTAACCGACCGTTGGATGCCGCAACAATTATTAGCCTTTTCATCTTAGGCTCCATCCTTGTCACCAGTAGTATTTTACTTAGTTCATTTTCTTCCCGCCTTGGCATTCCGATTCTGGTTATTTTCCTGGCGATCGGTATGCTGGCTGGGGTCGATGGTGTCGGCGGCATTCCGTTTGATAATTATCCTTTTGCCTACATGGTAAGTAACCTGGCACTGGCGATTATTTTGCTCGATGGCGGAATGCGCACCCAGGCCAGTTCATTTCGCGTGGCGTTAGGACCTGCTCTTTCACTGGCGACGCTGGGCGTGATTATCACCTCCGGTTTAACCGGCATGATGGCGGCATGGCTGTTTAATCTTGATTTGATTGAAGGTTTATTAATCGGCGCAATTGTCGGCTCTACCGACGCCGCAGCGGTCTTTTCTCTGCTTGGCGGCAAAGGGCTTAACGAACGTGTTGGCTCAACGCTGGAGATAGAGTCCGGCAGCAATGATCCGATGGCGGTCTTTCTGACAATTACCTTGATTGCGATGATCCAGCAGCATGAAAGCACTATTAGCTGGATGTTCGTTGTCGATATTCTGCAGCAATTTGGCCTGGGGATCGTAATCGGTCTTGGCGGTGGTTATTTACTGCTGCAGATGATTAACCGCATCGCCCTGCCTGCGGGCTTGTATCCATTGCTGGCATTAAGCGGCGGTATTTTGATTTTTGCTTTAACCACGGCGCTGGAAGGCAGCGGCATTCTGGCTGTTTATCTGTGCGGTTTCCTGCTGGGTAATCGTCCGATTCGCAACCGCTACGGCATTCTGCAAAATTTCGACGGCCTCGCCTGGCTGGCACAAATCGCCATGTTCCTGGTGCTGGGACTGTTGGTTAACCCAAGCGACCTGCTGCCTATTGCCATTCCGGCGCTCATTTTGTCCGCATGGATGATATTCTTCGCCCGTCCTCTTTCGGTATTTGCCGGATTGCTACCGTTCCGTGGCTTCAATCTGCGCGAGCGCGTGTTTATTAGTTGGGTTGGATTACGCGGCGCAGTGCCGATCATCCTGGCGGTGTTCCCGATGATGGCGGGGCTGGATAATGCGCGTCTGTTCTTTAATGTCGCCTTCTTCGTAGTTCTGGTTTCACTGCTATTGCAGGGAACATCGCTGTCGTGGGCAGCGAAAAAAGCTAAAGTGGTGGTTCCGCCAGTGGGACGTCCGGTGTCACGCGTTGGACTGGATATTCATCCGGAAAATCCGTGGGAACAATTTGTTTACCAATTGAGTGCCGATAAATGGTGCGTGGGCGCGGCGCTGCGCGACCTGCATATGCCAAAAGAGACGCGCATTGCGGCACTGTTTCGTGATAACCAGTTGCTTCACCCCACCGGCAGCACCCGACTGCGTGAAGGCGACGTATTATGCGTGATTGGTCGGGAACGCGATCTTCCGGCACTCGGAAAACTGTTTAGCCAGTCGCCGCCTGTCGCGCTGGATCAACGCTTCTTTGGTGACTTCATTCTCGAAGCCAGCGCGAAATATGCCGATGTGGCGCTGATTTATGGTCTGGAAGATGGTCGGGAGTATCGCGATAAACAGCAAACGCTGGGTGAAATTGTTCAGCAGTTGTTAGGCGCGGCACCGGTGGTCGGTGACCAGGTAGAGTTTGCCGGGATGATCTGGACGGTGGCTGAGAAAGAAGATAATGCAGTGTTGAAGATCGGCGTTCGGGTGGCAGAGGACGAAGCCGAATCTAAAATTTGATGGAGTTTGTATCGCCGGATACGACGTGTGCGTCTTATCCGGCTTGCTACAAGTTACACCGTCACAACGGGTACGCGTAACGCCAGTGCGCACATCAATTCATAGCCCACCGTTCCAGCAGCGGCGGCGACATCATCAATTTTGATCTCCTTGCCCCACAGCTCAACCGGCGTACCAATCCCCGCCTGTGGGCAAGGCGTCAAATCGACCGCCAGCATATCCATCGAGACTGTCCCCACCGTCATGGTGCGCACCCCGTCCACTAAAACAGGTGTTCCGGTTGGTGCATGACGCGGATAGCCGTCGGCGTATCCGGCGGCGACAATGCCGATTCGCTGCTCATCACGCGCAGTATAGCGACCGCCATAGCCCACACGCTCGCCCGCTTTTAGCGTCTGAACACCAATAATCTCACTGCTTAACGTCATGACCGGGCGTAATCCGGTATTGGCGATATCGCGCCACTGACCGGACGGCGAAGCACCATATAAAATAATGCCAGGTCGAACCCAGTCAAAATGCGCTTCCGGATGCCACAGGGTTGCCGCCGAATTAGACAACGAGCGCCGACACTCCAGACCTTCCGCTGCCTGCTCAATACGCGCCATCGCGCCAGAAATCCCATCAGGATGCTCCGCATCGGCAAAATGCGACATCAAAGTCATTTCGCCAACATTCGCCATCGCCCGCAGCTGCTGCCAGACAGTAAGCACGCGATCGGGCTGGAACCCCAACCGATTCATTCCACTGTTCACCTTAAGGTAAACATCCAGCGGCGCTTTTAGCCGCGCATTTTGCAGTGCTTTGAGCTGCCAGTTACTGTGCACGCAGGTGGTCAGACGGTACTGGTCATAAATTTCCAGATCCTGAGCATGAAAAAAACCCTCCAGCATCAGGATTGGCCCTTTCCAGCCGCGCTCGCGCAGGATAATGGCCTCTTCAAGATTAAGTAACGCAAAACCATCGGTCGCCCCGAGCGCGCTCCAGATACGCTCGATACCGTGCCCGTAAGCGTTCGCTTTTACCACCGACCAGACGCGTGCATGCGGCGCGGCCTGGCGGACAATGGTCAGATTTTGTTTTAATGCCTGCAGATCGAGGCTGGCCTGTATCGGACGAGTCATCTCGATTCCTTAACTGTGCGCGCCATGTAAATGGCCTGGACGTGATGGCGTAAATCCACGACTGTAGCGCGCTACACTTAGATCCTCATACGGGATCGCTGGCGTGCGGCCAGAAAGCAGATCGCTTAACAACTGACCAGAACCGCAAGCCATCGTCCAGCCAAGCGTACCGTGACCGGTATTCAGCCACAAATTTTTGAAGCGTGTACGCCCCACAACCGGCGTGCCATCTGGCGTCATCGGACGTAGCCCCGTCCAGAACGTGGCCTGCTCAACATGGCCGCCGCGCGGATAAAGGTCGCGAACCACCATCTCCAGCGTTTCACGACGCGGTTGCAACAGCTCGGTGTTAAAGCCAACAATTTCCGCCATTCCGCCAACGCGGATACGGTTATCGAAACGGGTAATGGCGATTTTGTAGGTTTCATCAAGAATGGTGGACACCGGCGCACCGTCTTCCTGCGCAATCGGAATGGTCAAAGAATAACCTTTCAACGGATAAACCGGGATATCGACAATGCCCTTGAGCATCGCCGTCGAGTAAGAGCCAAATGCCATAACATACGCATCGGCCTTAATTACTTCACCACCACACTTCACACCATAAATCTGCTCGCCGTCACAAAGCAGCTGATCGACTGGTGTATTAAAGCGGAATTTTACCCCCGCCTGTTCCGCCATGCTCGCCAGATTCTGGGTAAAGAGCTGACAGTCACCGGTTTCGTCATTGGGTAGTTGCAGGCCACCAGTCAGTTTGTGCGCAACTTCCGCCAGCGCAGGTTCAACTTCCGCCAGGCGACTGGATTCCAGTAACTTATATGGCACGCCTGCATCTTCCAGTACGGCGATATCGCGAGTGGCGTTTTCATACTGTTGTTCAGTGCGGAACAGTTGCAGCGTCCCGCCCTGCCGTCCTTCATACTGAATATTGGTTTCGGCGCGCAATGTTTTCAGGCAATCACGGCTGTATTCCGCCAGGCGCACCATCCGACCTTTGTTTTCCATATAGTGGCTGGTGTCACAGTTACGTAACATTTGCCACATCCATTTCAACTGGAATTGCGTACCATCGAGACGAACCGCCAGCGGCGCATGTCGCTGGAACATCCATTTAATCGCTTTTAAAGGCACGCCTGGCGCCGCCCACGGCGCGGCATATCCAGGAGAAATTTGCCCGGCATTTGCTGCGCTGGTTTCAAGTGCTGCCCCAGGTTCCCGATCAATGACGGTGACCTCGTGTCCTGCCTGATTTAAATACCAGGCGCTGGCAACGCCTACCACACCACTTCCCAGTATGACAACTCGCATAGCCACTCCGATAACGGTAGATACAGTAAAAGAACAATAATCTAATTACATCTTGATAACCCAGATGAAAATATTATTCAACATATGGCTTTTTTATGGTGAGCTGGCTCACATCTCCCTGACTTTGCGGGAATATGGCATCTTTGGTATCTCCTGCTGGTCGCGCTTTATATCCAGCAGAAAATTCCGTTCAAAAGCTAATTATTGGCACTCCGATAATAAGAAATCGCAAAGAAAAAAATTCTCCAGCGACGCGGTTTTTAACTGGTGTTCTATGCTTGAAATGAGGTGTTCCACACAGAGAGCGCCGACAACAATGAGGTGCGCGTATGGCGACGATCGATTCTATGAATAAGGACTCCACACGTTTGAGCGATGGACCTGACTGGACATTCGACCTGCTGGATATTTATTTGGCAGAGATAGACCGGGTAGCAAAACTCTACCGGCTGGATACCTACCCGCACCAGATTGAAGTAATTACATCAGAGCAAATGATGGATGCCTACTCCAGCGTCGGTATGCCAATTAACTATCCGCATTGGTCGTTTGGTAAAAAGTTTATTGAAACCGAGCGTCTGTATAAGCACGGTCAGCAAGGGCTGGCCTATGAAATCGTCATTAACTCTAATCCGTGTATCGCTTATCTGATGGAAGAGAACACCATTACCATGCAGGCACTGGTGATGGCACACGCCTGTTATGGCCACAACTCTTTCTTCAAAAACAATTACTTATTCCGTAGCTGGACCGATGCCAGTTCGATTGTCGATTACCTGATTTTCGCCCGCAAATACATTACCGAGTGCGAAGAACGCTATGGCGTTGATGAGGTAGAAAAGCTGTTGGATTCGTGCCATGCGCTGATGAACTACGGTGTGGATCGTTATAAACGCCCACAAAAAATCTCGCTGCAAGAGGAGAAAGCCCGGCAGAAAAGTCGCGAAGAGTATCTGCAGAGCCAGGTCAATATGCTCTGGAGAACGCTGCCTAAGCGCGAGGAAGAGAAAACCGTTGCCGAAGCGCGCCGCTATCCGTCCGAGCCACAAGAAAATCTGCTCTATTTTATGGAGAAAAATGCACCGCTGCTGGAATCATGGCAGCGTGAAATCCTGCGCATTGTACGTAAAGTGAGCCAGTATTTTTATCCGCAAAAACAGACTCAGGTGATGAACGAAGGCTGGGCGACCTTCTGGCACTACACCATCCTTAACCATCTGTATGATGAAGGGAAAGTGACCGAACGTTTTATGCTGGAGTTCTTGCATAGCCACACCAATGTGGTCTTCCAGCCGCCCTATAACAGCCCGTGGTACAGCGGAATTAACCCGTATGCCCTCGGATTTGCTATGTTTCAGGATATTAAACGGATTTGTCAGTCGCCAACGGAAGAAGACAAATACTGGTTCCCGGATATCGCCGGTTCCGACTGGCTGGAAACGCTGCATTTCGCGATGCGTGATTTCAAAGATGAGAGCTTTATCAGCCAGTTCCTGTCACCGAAGGTAATGCGTGATTTTCGCTTCTTCACCGTGCTGGATGACGATCGGCATAATTATCTGGAGATTTCCGCCATTCATAATGAGGAAGGTTATCGGGAGATCCGTAACCGTTTATCGTCGCAATATAACTTAAGTAATCTGGAGCCGAATATTCAGATCTGGAACGTGGATTTGCGCGGCGACCGTTCGCTGACGCTGCGTTACATTCCACATAACCGCGCACCGCTGGATCGGGGGCGTAAAGAAGTGCTGAAGCATGTACATCGCCTGTGGGGATTTGATGTGATGCTGGAACAGCAAAACGAAGACGGCAGCGTCGAGTTGCTGGAACGCTGCCCGCCAAGAATGGGGAATCTATAAAAAAACCCCTCCTCATTTGAGGAGGGGTCATTTTTGCCGGATGCGGCGTACACGCTTTATCCGCCTGCAAAGCATCACAAATTCAATAGGCCAGATAAGCATAGCGCATCAGGCAACTATGCGTTGGTCATCAGTATGGATGGCTTAACGCCCCTGAATGGCTAAATCACCCGGCAGGTTTTTCTGCATCCGGTGCCAAATCTCGCCACTCTCATGCCCATAACGGCGTACTATTTCGTAAACCTGATCGTGAGCACCTTCACTGCACAACGCAGACAGCTTGTGGTAGAAGCCCAGCGCCAGACTACGCGCTTCCGGATTGGCGAAATAGTGACGACCAATGCGCGTATACAACCCTTTCATTCCGTTAAGGATCAGACCATAAATCGGGTTACCAGAGGCAAACGCCAGACCGCGAAAAATGTTGTAATCCAGATCAGCAAAGGCGTCTGCGTGATCGGCCACTTCATTAGCCGTTGCCAGCACTTCCTGCGCTTTATCAGGATGCTGACGAAACGCGGTGCGAATAAAAATGGTCGAAATATTGGTGCGCACTGACAGCAAATTATCTATGAGTTGCGGTACACTTTCGTGATCCAGTCGCGCCAGCGTCTCAAGGATATTCAACCCGGAGGTTTCCCAGAAATTATTCACCTTCGTCGGTTTGCCGTGTTGAATGGTCAGCCAGCCGTCTCGCGCCAGGCGCTGTAACACTTCGCGTAACGTCGTTCTCGTTACACCAATTAATTCTGAAAGTTCACGTTCTGCGGGCAAAATAGTCCCGGGTGGGAAGCGGTTATTCCAGATACTTTCAATAATGTACTCTTCCGCGAAACCCGCCGGGCTTTGCGCCTTAATGACCATAGTGAGATTTCCATAACACAGCAAAACAAAGTTGGACTCATCATACCAGAGGGCTAACAACGCTGATAGCAGACAAAAAGAAGAAAAAAGGGATCAAGGCTTCATTTTCTGTATCTCTTTCCCCTTGACTATCAAGACTTGCCTCGATCCCCCCTGACCGTTAAGCTTTGCGTTCTAACATAAAAACATCATTTATTATTTGTAAGGTAAGGGAAACCATCATGGAGATCTCCTGGGGCCGCGCGTTATGGCGCAATTTTTTGGGTCAGTCACCTGACTGGTACAAACTTGCCCTTATTATTTTCTTAATTGTTAACCCATTAATTTTCCTCATCAGCCCCTTTGTTGCTGGCTGGCTGCTTGTCGCGGAATTTATTTTCACTCTGGCGATGGCTCTGAAATGCTATCCGCTGCTCCCCGGCGGTCTGTTGGCTATCGAAGCTGTCTTCATCGGCATGACCAGTGCGGAACACGTCCGTGAAGAAGTGGCGGCAAATCTTGAAGTCTTGCTGTTACTGATGTTTATGGTGGCGGGCATCTATTTTATGAAACAGCTTCTGCTGTTCATATTTACCCGTTTACTGTTAAGCATTCGCTCCAAAATGCTGCTGTCGCTCTCTTTTTGCATGGCGGCGGCGTTTCTCTCTGCGTTCCTCGATGCCTTAACCGTCGTTGCCGTAGTGATCAGTGTTGCAGTTGGTTTTTATGGCATTTATCACCGCGTAGCTTCTTCCCGCACCGAAGATACCGACCTGCAAGACGACAGCCATATCGACAAGCATTACAAAGTGGTTCTGGAGCAGTTCCGTGGCTTTCTGCGTAGCCTGATGATGCATGCGGGTGTCGGCACTGCATTAGGCGGCGTGATGACTATGGTAGGCGAACCACAGAACCTGATCATTGCCAAAGCTGCTGGCTGGCATTTTGGCGATTTCTTCCTGCGCATGTCACCGGTGACCGTCCCTGTCCTGATTTGCGGCCTGTTAACCTGCCTGCTGGTGGAGAAGCTGCGTTGGTTTGGCTACGGCGAAACGCTGCCGGAGAAAGTCCGCGAAGTGCTGCAACAGTTTGACGATCAAAGCCGTCTCCAGCGTACACGTCAGGATAAAATTCGTCTGATTGTCCAGGCGATTATCGGCGTCTGGCTGGTCACCGCGCTGGCTTTGCATCTGGCAGAGGTCGGCTTGATTGGTTTGTCTGTCATTATTCTGGCGACATCACTGACCGGTGTAACTGATGAACATGCTATCGGCAAAGCCTTCACCGAGTCTCTGCCATTCACCGCACTGTTGACGGTCTTTTTCTCGGTAGTGGCGGTGATTATCGACCAACAACTGTTCTCCCCAATTATCCAGTTTGTATTGCAGGCATCAGAACACGCTCAGCTATCGCTGTTCTATATCTTCAACGGTTTGCTGTCTTCCATTTCGGATAACGTCTTTGTAGGGACGATTTATATCAACGAAGCAAAAGCGGCAATGGAAAGCGGCGCGATTACACTGAAGCAATATGAACTGCTGGCAGTCGCCATTAACACCGGAACCAACCTGCCCTCCGTCGCCACGCCGAACGGACAGGCTGCGTTCTTATTCCTGTTGACCTCAGCACTCGCGCCATTAATACGTCTTTCTTATGGCCGCATGGTGTGGATGGCTCTGCCCTACACTCTCGTACTGACCCTCGTCGGATTACTCTGCGTAGAGTTTACGCTTGCTCCTGTAACTGAATGGTTTATGCAAATGGGGTGGATTGCAACGCTTTGATAACAACTTACCGGGCATATTTATGCCCGGTTTGCCTTTCCGCCCGATAATTGTTCAATTACATCCTATTTTTACTCCCTCCTGGTGGCGCAACGAATGAATTGGTTTAAACTGCGCATTCGATGCATATTGCAGGGAAATTATTATGTTGCGATTTTTGAACCAATGTTCACAAGGCCGGGGGGCGTGGCTGTTAATGGCGTTTACCGCTCTGGCTCTGGAACTGACGGCGCTGTGGTTCCAGCATGTGATGTTACTTAAACCTTGCGTGCTCTGTATTTATGAACGCTGTGCGTTATTCGGCATTCTGGGCGCCGCGCTGATTGGCGCTATCGCCCCGAAAACTCCGCTGCGTTATGTGGCGATGATCATCTGGCTGTATAGTGCTTTTCGTGGCGTGCAATTAACTTACGAGCACACCATGCTCCAGCTCTATCCTTCACCGTTTATGACCTGTGATTTCATGGTTAGATTCCCGGACTGGCTGCCGCTGGATAAATGGGTGCCACAAGTGTTTGTCGCCTCTGGCGATTGCGCTGAGCGTCAGTGGGATTTTTTAGGCCTGGATATGCCGCAGTGGCTGCTCGGTATTTTTGTTGCTTACCTGATTGTCGCAGTGCTGGTGGTACTCTCTCAGCCGTTTAAAGCGAAAAAACGTGACCTGTTTGGTCGCTAATCAATTCGGCGCTCCTGCGGGAGCGCCTGTCTGGCTTCACCTTGCCGAGAGCTTAATATTGGGTGCGGTGCAGATGCCTTGCCCGGCCTACAGCATTTCTGGCGGCGTAATCCCGAAGTGGTTCCAGGCACGCACTGTCGCCATACGCCCGCGCGGCGTCCGCTGCAAAAAGCCCTGCTGAATCAAATAAGGTTCCAGCACATCCTCAATAGTTTCACGCTCTTCGCCAATGGCCGCTGCCAGGTTATCCAGGCCAACCGGCCCACCGAAGAATTTATCGATCACCGCCAGCAATAACTTGCGATCCATATAATCGAAACCTTCAGCATCAACGTTCAGCATATCCAGCGCCTGAGCAGCGATATCTGCCGAGATGGTGCCATCATGCTTCACTTCGGCGAAATCTCGCACACGACGCAGCAGGCGGTTGGCGATACGTGGCGTACCTCGCGCCCGGCGAGCCACTTCCAGCGCGCCATCATCACTCATCTCAAGCCCCATAAACCGTGCGCTACGACTGACGATATATTGCAAATCAGGCACCTGGTAAAACTCCAGGCGCTGCACAATACCGAAACGGTCACGCAGTGGCGATGTCAATGAACCAGCACGCGTTGTCGCGCCAATCAGGGTGAACGGGGGGAGATCGATTTTAATTGAACGCGCTGCCGGGCCTTCACCAATCATAATATCCAACTGGTAGTCTTCCATGGCTGGATACAGCACTTCTTCCACCACAGGCGAAAGACGGTGGATCTCATCAATAAACAACACATCGTGTGGTTCAAGGTTGGTGAGCATCGCCGCCAGATCACCCGCCTTTTCCAGTACCGGGCCGGACGTGGTGCGTAAATTGACGCCCATTTCATTGGCGACGATGTTGGCAAGTGTGGTTTTACCCAGACCCGGAGGACCAAAAATCAATAGATGATCAAGGGCATCGCCGCGCAGTTTCGCCGCTTTGATGAAAATTTCCATCTGTGAACGAACCTGCGGCTGACCAACATACTCTTCCAGTAGTTTGGGGCGAATGGCGCGATCTGCCACATCTTCCGGCAAAGTCGTACCGGCAGAAATCAGACGGTCTGCTTCAATCATCCTTTACCTCATAACGCGGCGCGCAGGGCTTCGCGAATTAATGTTTCACTGCTGGCATCAGGGCGAGCGATTTTGCTCACCATGCGGCTGGCTTCTTGTGGTTTATAGCCCAGCGCCACCAGCGCAGCAACAGCTTCCTGTTCGGCATCGTCGGTTGCCGGGCTTGCCGGTGAGGTCAATACCAGATCGGCAGCCGGTGTGAACAGATCGCCATGCAGACCTTTAAAGCGATCTTTCATTTCAACGATCAGGCGTTCAGCAGTTTTCTTACCAATGCCAGGTAATTTCACCAGTGCCGCAGGTTCTTCACGCTCAACGGCATTTACAAACTGCTGCGCTGACATACCCGAGAGGATAGCCAGTGCCAGTTTCGGTCCCACGCCGTTAGTTTTGATCAACTCTTTAAATAACGTGCGCTCTTGTTTGTTGTTAAAACCATACAGTAGCTGCGCATCTTCACGCACCACAAAGTGGGTGAAAACAATCGCTTCCTGGCCCGCTTCAGGGAGTTCATAAAAACAGGTCATCGGCATATGCACTTCATAGCCTACGCCGCCCACTTCAAGTAACACCAGCGGGGGTTGTTTTTCCAGAATGATGCCTCTCAGCCTGCCTATCACATGACGCTCCTGCGTAATGAATCAAAGATAAGGCTGTATGATAAAAAAATGCTGGATAGATATCCAGCGAAGGATGAAGAAAAATTGCGAGTCGTCTCGATGAACTGAAAAATGGCGCAGTATAATTGATCCGCTAAGCCATATTTATAATAAATATTTTAATGTTAAATATTTAGTGGATAAATCTACAAAAAATAAACCTTTCTGCTCCTGCAAAAAAATATTTTTTATGGTATTACGCATATTCATATTATTTCAATGGAATGACAAAGTGAAAATTAATTACCCTTCTGAATATGAAGTTGGCGATATTGTATTTACATGTATAGGTGCTGCATTATTTGGTCAAATATCTGCCGCATCAAATTACTGGAGTAATCACGTCGGGATCATTATCGGTCATGACAGCGATGATTATCTGGTCGCAGAAAGCCGTGTTCCCCTTTCCACCATAACCACACTGTCCCGCTTTATTAAACGCTCTGCTAACCAACGCTATGCAGTAAAGCGATTAGGTGCCGGGCTAACAGAACAGCAAAAACAACGGCTGGTAGAACAGGTTCCCTCCCGGCTACGCAAGCTCTACCATACCGGTTTTAAATACGAATCTTCCCGCCAGTTCTGTTCAAAATTCGTTTTTGATATTTATAAAGAGGCGCTATGTATCCCGGTGGATGAAATAGAGACATTTGAAGAACTGTTAAACAGCAATCCGAATGCAAAACTCACCTTCTGGAAATTCTGGTTTTTAGGTTCGATTCCGTGGGCGCGTAAAACGGTCACTCCAGCGAGTTTGTGGCATCATCCGGATCTGGCGTTAATACATGCAGAAGGAGTAGTAACGCCTCAGCAAGAACTGACCGAGGCGGTATAACTTAACGCAGTCGCCCGCGAGCCAGATTCAGCCTCGATTCGCTCATCTGCATCGCATTCTGGCTGACATGGCAGTGGGTGATGGCAATCGCCAGCGCATCGGCGGCGTCCGCCTGTGGGTTGGCGGGTAGTTTTAGCAAAGTGCGCACCATATGCTGCACCTGGCTTTTTTCGGCACTACCAATACCTACCACCGTTTGCTTTACCTGACGTGCCGCATATTCAAATACTGGCAATTCCTGATTCACCGCCGCCACAATCGCCACGCCGCGTGCCTGCCCCAGTTTCAGGGCAGAGTCGGCATTCTTCGCCATAAAGACTTGTTCGATTGCGAAATAATCGGGCTGGAACTGGGTGATGATTTCCGTCACGCCCGCATAGATGAGCTTCAGACGAGACGGTAAATCATCCACTTTGGTGCGTATGCATCCACTGCCCAGGTAGGACAGTTGCCTGCCCACCTGACGGATAACGCCGTAGCCGGTAACGCGCGAACCCGGGTCAATACCGAGAATAATAGCCATCACGCGTCTCCGTTTTGTTGTTTAGCCGGCCTCATCAGAGGGTCGCTGCAACCTCATCAGAGATCTCACCGTTATGGTAAACTTCCTGCACGTCGTCACAGTCTTCCAGCATATCGATCAGACGCATCAGTTTCGGTGCAGTTTCTGCATCCATATCGGCTTTGGTTGACGGGATCATGGAAACTTCTGCGCTGTCTGCTTTCAGACCAGCCGCTTCCAGAGCATCACGTACTTTACCCATCTCTTCCCATGCAGTGTAGACGTCGATTGCGCCGTCATCATAGGTCACAACGTCTTCTGCACCTGCTTCCAGCGCCGCTTCCATGATGGTGTCTTCATCACCTTTCTCGAAGGAGATCACACCTTTTTTGCTGAACAGATAGGCTACGGAACCGTCAGTACCGAGGTTGCCGCCACATTTGCTGAATGCGTGACGCACTTCAGCAACAGTACGGTTACGGTTGTCAGACAGACATTCAATCATGATTGCAGTGCCGCCAGGACCGTAACCTTCGTAGATGATGGTTTCCATGTTCGCATCATCATCACCGCCCACACCACGTGCAATTGCGCGGTTCAGAGTGTCACGGGTCATGTTGTTAGACAGTGCTTTATCAATGGCCGCACGCAGACGCGGGTTAGCATCCGGATCGCCGCCGCCCAGTTTAGCTGCGGTCACCAGCTCACGAATGATTTTAGTGAAGATTTTACCGCGCTTAGCATCCTGCGCGGCTTTACGATGTCTGGTGTTGGCCCATTTACTATGACCTGCCATAAAAAATATCTCCAAATAGCCCTGCCTGTTCAGGCAGCGTTAATTACATACTCTTCAATCGCCTGCCGGTTGCTCCATGACTTAGTGAGCGCCGCCGCAGCAGGCGCATCAAGCCACTTGTAGGCCAGATGTTCAGTAAAAACAATCTGACGTTCGTGCGGAAGCGCAAGGCAGAACCATGATTCTGTATTGCGCGTCACGCCCGGCGCATAGCGATGACGTAAATGTGAAAAAATTTCAAACTCTACCGTGCGCTGACAGTCAATTAAGGTCAGTTGTTCAGCCACAACATCAATGGTGACCTCTTCCTTTACTTCGCGCATGGCAGCTTGCGGCGCGGTTTCACCCTCTTCCACGCTGCCGGTTACCGACTGCCAGAAATCGGGATCGTCACGCCGCTGTAACATCAGCACCCGTTTCGTATCTTGTGCATAGATGACCACTAAGATCGAAACGGGACGCTTATAAGTCATATCAATTATTCTCAGCCTTCTTCACAACCTGAATGCTCAGCTCAGCCAGAGCCGTCGGGTTAGCAAAGCTCGGTGCTTCAGTCATCAGACACGCTGCCGCTGTGGTTTTCGGGAAGGCGATAACGTCACGGATGTTGTCAGTGCCGGTCAGCAGCATAGTCAGACGGTCAAGACCAAATGCCAGACCTGCGTGCGGCGGAGTGCCATATTTCAGGGCGTCGAGCAGGAAGCCGAATTTCTCGCGCTGTTCCTC
This sequence comes from Escherichia sp. MOD1-EC7011, assembly GCF_002965005.1. NCBI lineage: Bacteria > Pseudomonadati > Pseudomonadota > Gammaproteobacteria > Enterobacterales > Enterobacteriaceae > Escherichia > Escherichia sp. MOD1-EC7011. The sequence goes on along the minus strand of NZ_PTRD01000064.1, from coordinate 9,269 downwards.
TTCGGTGATACCCAGAATGCCAAATACAGTCTGTTGCATATCACCATTATGGATACGCACAGAACCACCGCCCACTTCGTAACCATTGATGACCATATCGTAAGCGTTCGCCACCGCATTTTCCGGTACCGCTTTCAGCTCGGCAGCAGTCATGTCTTTCGGTGCGGTGAACGGATGGTGCATCGCGGTCAGGCCGCCTTCGCCATCGTCTTCAAACATCGGGAAGTCGATAACCCACAGCGGCGCCCATTTGCTTTCGTCGGTCAGACCAAGGTCTTTACCCACTTTCAGGCGCAGTGCGCCCATCGCGTCGGCTACAATTTTCTTGTTGTCGGCACCGAAGAAAATCATATCGCCATCTTGCGCGGCAGTACGATCCAGGATGGCTTCAATGATTTCAGCATTGAGGAACTTAGCTACCGGGCTGTTGATACCCTCCAGACCTTTCGCACGTTCGTTAACTTTGATGTAAGCCAGACCTTTCGCGCCATAGATTTTGACGAAGTTACCGTATTCATCGATCTGCTTACGGGTCAGCGATGCACCGCCCGGAACACGCAGAGCAGCAACGCGGCCTTTCGGATCGTTCGCTGGACCCGCGAATACCGCAAATTCAACAGATTTCAGCAGATCAGCAACGTCGGTCAGTTCCATCGGGTTACGCAGATCCGGTTTATCGGAACCGTAACGGCGTTCGGCTTCCGCAAAGGTCATTACCGGGAAATCGCCCAGATCCACGCCCTTCACTTCCAGCCACAGATGACGCACCAGAGCTTCCATTACCTCACGCACTTGCGGCGCGGTCATGAAAGAAGTTTCCACATCGATCTGGGTAAATTCTGGCTGACGGTCAGCACGCAGGTCTTCGTCACGGAAGCATTTTACAATCTGATAATAACGGTCGAAACCGGACATCATCAGCAACTGTTTGAACAACTGCGGAGATTGCGGCAGCGCGTAGAATTTGCCTTTATGCACACGAGAAGGCACCAGGTAGTCACGCGCGCCTTCCGGCGTCGCTTTGGTCAGCATCGGGGTTTCGATGTCGAGGAAGCCGTGGTCGTCCATAAAACGGCGCACCAGGCTGGTAATTTTTGCACGGGTTTTCAGGCGCTGAGCCATTTCCGGGCGACGCAGATCAAGATAGCGGTATTTCAGACGCGCTTCTTCGGTGTTGACGTGGTTAGAGTCAAGCGGCAGAACGTCTGCGCGGTTGATGATGGTCAGCGAGGACGCCAGCACTTCGATTTCGCCGGTCGCCATATCGCGGTTGATATTTTTTTCGTCACGCGCACGCACGGTGCCCGTTACCTGAATGCAGAACTCATTACGCAGTTCAGAGGCCAGCTTTAACGCGTCCGCACGATCCGGATCGAAAAATACCTGCACGATACCTTCGCGGTCGCGCATATCGATGAAGATCAGGCTACCAAGATCACGACGACGGTTGACCCAACCACACAGAGTCACCTGCTGCCCCACGTGGGACAAACGGAGCTGTCCACAATATTCTGTACGCATGAGATATCCCTTAACTTAGCTGCCGGCGGACGTCCCCTGCTGCGCAGGTGACCTAAGTCGCAGCGTTAGCTGTATGTCACAACTGAATGAAAAAAGGCGGCTATTATACTGGAAATTCTGCCGCACCGTAAGAGTCTGGCCCGCTCTGGAACGACTCGTTACCACTTTATATCAGGCCTGAAATCAGACTCTACCCTTGTTTGCTATAAAGGTGTTGCCTGAGCACATAAAAATTAACAAAATTTGTCGTTCTGCCATCGGCTAATCGCATTAAGGTGAGAGGCTCGATTTTGTTTTATCTGGAGTCATCATGCTTGAACTGAATGCTAAAACCACTGCGCTGGTGGTGATTGATTTACAAGAAGGCATCTTACCGTTTGCCGGTGGTCCGCACACTGCTGAAGATGTCGTTAATCGCGCCGGGAAGCTGGCGGCGAAATTTCGAACTAACGGTCAGCCTGTGTTTCTGGTGCGCGTCGGCTGGTCTGCCGATTACGCCGAAGCATTAAAACAGCCAGTTGATGCTCCCTCACCAGCCAGAACGTTGCCGGAAAACTGGTGGCAACATCCTGCAGCATTAGGTGTAACCGGCAGCGATATCGAAATCATCAAACGTCAATGGGGGGCGTTTTACGGTACGGATCTGGAGTTGCAATTACGCCGTCGTGGCATTGACACCATCGTCTTATGTGGGATCTCAACCAATATTGGCGTCGAATCAACTGCCCGCAATGCCTGGGAGCTGGGCTTTAATCTGGTGATTGCCGAAGACGCCTGTAGTGCAGCCAGCACCGAACAGCACAATAACAGCATCAACCATATCTACCCGCGCATTGCCCGCGTGCGTCGCGTGGAAGAGATCCTCAACGCATTATGATTTACATCGGTCTGCCGCAATGGTCGCATTCAAAATGGGTGCGTTTGGGGATCTCCAGCCTGGAAGAGTATGCCCGCCACTTTAACTGTGTGGAGGGCAACACCACCCTTTATGCTCTGCCAAAGCAGGAAGTGGTTCTGCGTTGGCGCGAGCAGATCACCGATGATTTTCGTTTTTGTTTTAAATTTCCGGCAACCATTTCGCATCAGGCAGCATTGCGGCATTGCGATGATTTAGTGACTGAATTTTTGACCCGTATGTCGCCGTTAGCGCCGCGCATTGGACAATACTGGCTGCAATTGCCCGCCACGTTTGCTCCACGGGATCTGCCTGCGCTATGGCACTTTCTCGATTCTCTTCCTGGCGAATTTACCTATGGTGTGGAAGTCCGCCATCCGCAGTTTTTCACCAAAGGCGAAGAAGAACAAACGCTTAATCGAGGTTTGCATCAACGCAGCGTTAATCGGGTGATTTTAGACAGCCGTCCGGTTCATGCAGCACGTCCGCATAATGAAGCCATTCGCGATGCGCAACGGAAAAAACCGAAAGTTCCGGTACATGCCGTGTTGACGGCAAAGAATCCGCTGATCCGTTTTATCGGTAGCGATGATATGACACAAAACCGGGAATTATTTCAGGTCTGGTTGCAAAAATTAGCGCAATGGCAACAGACCACCACGCCTTATCTTTTCCTGCATACACCTGATATCGCCCAGGCACCGGAACTGGTACATACTCTGTGGGAAGACTTGCGTAAAACACTCCCAGAGATCGGAGCAGTTCCGGCTATTCCACAGCAATCTTCTCTTTTCTGAAATTGCCACCTATCATAGACAAGTGCCATCGGCCATTTTAAAGGGAGTTTGTATGGTAAGCGCGCTGTATGCCGTTTTAGGTGCGTTGTTATTAATGAAGTTCTCTTTCGATGTTGTTCGCCTGCGTTTGCAATATCGCGTTGCCTATGGCGACGGCGGTTTTAGCGAACTGCAAAGCGCCATTCGCATTCACGGTAACGCGGTGGAATATATTCCCATCGCGATTGTGTTGATGCTGTTTATGGAAATGAATGGCGCAGAAACCTGGATGGTGCATATTTGCGGCATCGTTTTGCTTGCTGGTCGTCTGATGCATTATTACGGTTTTCATCACCGTCTGTTCCGCTGGCGACGTTCCGGCATGAGCGCCACCTGGTGTGCGCTGTTGCTGATGGTGCTGGCGAATCTTTGGTATATGCCCTGGGAGTTGGTTTTCTCCCTGCGTTAGCGCACAATACGCCACTTTCTTTTTCCCGGATTTTTACGTTATGTCTCACCGCGACACGCTATTTTCTGCCCCTATCGCCAGACTGGGCGACTGGACCTTTGATGAACGGGTAGCTGAAGTCTTCCCGGATATGATCCAGCGTTCCGTTCCCGGCTATTCCAATATTATTTCCATGATTGGTATGTTAGCCGAACGCTTCGTTCAACCTGGTACGCAGGTTTACGATCTGGGTTGTTCTCTGGGCGCGGCGACGCTCTCGGTGCGTCGCAACATTCATCATGATAATTGCAAAATTATTGCCATCGACAACTCCCCGGCGATGATTGAACGCTGCCGTCGTCATATCGATGCATACAAAGCGCCGACACCTGTAGACGTGATCGAAGGTGACATTCGCGATATCGCTATTGAAAACGCGTCAATGGTGGTACTGAATTTTACCCTGCAATTCCTGGAACCTTCCGAGCGCCAGGCGTTACTGGATAAAATTTATCAAGGGCTGAACCCAGGCGGCGCGCTGGTGCTTTCGGAAAAATTCAGTTTTGAAGATGCCAAAGTTGGTGAACTGCTCTTCAACATGCACCACGACTTTAAACGAGCCAACGGTTACAGTGAGCTGGAAATCAGCCAGAAGCGCAGCATGTTAGAAAACGTAATGCTGACCGATTCTGTTGAAACCCACAAAGCGCGTCTGCATCAAGCCGGGTTTGAACATAGCGAGCTATGGTTCCAGTGCTTTAACTTTGGTTCGCTGGTGGCATTAAAAGCAGAGGACGCTGCATGATCGACTTTGGTAACTTTTATTCTCTGATTGCCAAAAATCACCTTTCGCACTGGCTGGAAACACTGCCCGCGCAGATTGCTAACTGGCAGCGCGAGCAGCAGCACGGGTTGTTTAAGCAGTGGTCAAATGCGGTGGAGTTTCTGCCTGAAATTAAACCGTATCGTCTTGATTTACTGCATAGCGTGACGGCAGAAAGCGAAGAGCCGCTGAGTGCCGGGCAAATTAAACGCATTGAAACCCTGATGCGCAACCTGATGCCGTGGCGCAAAGGGCCGTTCTCGCTGTATGGCGTTAACATTGATACCGAATGGCGTTCCGACTGGAAATGGGATCGTGTTCTGCCCCATCTCTCTGATTTGACCGGGCGCACGATCCTCGATGTCGGCTGCGGCAGCGGTTATCACATGTGGCGCATGATCGGCGCAGGCGCGCACCTCGCGGTGGGGATCGACCCGACCCAACTTTTCCTCTGCCAGTTTGAAGCGGTGCGCAAACTGCTGGGTAACGATCAGCGCGCTCATCTGTTACCGTTAGGTATTGAACAGCTTCCGGCACTGAAAGCCTTTGATACCGTCTTTTCGATGGGTGTGCTGTACCATCGCCGTTCGCCGCTGGAGCATCTCTGGCAGTTGAAAGATCAGCTGGTGAATGAGGGTGAACTGGTGCTTGAAACGCTGGTTATTGATGGCGACGAAAACACGGTACTGGTGCCGGGCGATCGTTACGCGCAAATGCGTAATGTCTACTTTATTCCCTCGGCGCTGGCGCTGAAAAACTGGCTGAAGAAGTGTGGTTTTGTTGATATCCGCATTGCGGACGTGAGCGTCACTACAACAGAAGAGCAGCGTCGCACTGAATGGATGGTTACCGAGTCTCTGTCCGATTTCCTCGACCCGCATGATCCGGGTAAAACGGTAGAAGGTTATCCCGCGCCTAAACGCGCAGTGCTGATTGCACGTAAGCCGTAAAAATTTAGCGCCCATTTCCGGGCGCTATTCACTTCTTACGCCTGAATGGCTGGCTGATCAAACGCCGTTAACTTCGGCGCATTGCCCGTGTATTTTTCGATATACACCAACGAGGTGTTACCGGCACAGGCATTCGCCAGCTGCGAGCTGGGAATATCCGCCGTTAACACGTTTGCGCAGCCGTTTTTACACAAGCCATTCTCCAGATCCGGCCATGCGCCTTCATGCACGCACACCACGCCTTTTTTGATCCCGTCAGTCACCACGGCTCCCGTCAGGATCTGACCGCGTTTGTTCCAGACGCGTACCAGATCGCCGTTCGCAATGCCAAAGCGAGCAGCATCTTCTGTATGAATAGTGAGCGGCTCACGATCGGCAACCGCATATTTTTTACGCAGTTCCGCATAGTTAAGCTGACTGTGTAAACGATGTGCCGGATGCGCGGTCAGAAGCTGCAACTGCTTCTCGTCGGCGGTGCCTTTCCACTCATCAGGTGCAAGCCAGGTTGGGTGTGCCGGGCAATCCTTATAAGCAAATTTTTCCAGCGTTTTGGAATAGATCTCAATTTTGCCGCTTGGCGTACCCAGCGCATTTTTCACCGGATCGGCGCGGAAATCGCCATAGCGAACATATTGCTCGTTCTTCTCGCTGCGGCGCATTTCAAGCAGTTGATTTTGCTGCCAGAAAGCATTAAACATCGGCATAGTGACGCGTTGCGCACGCGCACCTTTCTGAGCGGCATCATAGAAAAATTTCAGCCACGCCATTTCATCTTTACCTTCGGTATAGATCTCTTTTCCGCCAGGTTTCAGTAATTCCGCAAGATCAGCAAACACGTCAAAATCGTTACGCGCTTCAAATTGCGGCGCAACCACTTGCTTCATCGGTACGATGTGCTGGTTGCTGTAGTCGCCGGTCATCGTCAGGTCATTGCGCTCAAACGATGTGGTGATCGGTAATACGATATCCGCGTGTTTAGCTGCTGCCGTCCAGTAACATTCAGAAACGACGATCAGCTCTGGTTTCTGCCAGGCTTTGATCAGACGATTGGTATCCTGGTGATGGGTGAAATTACCGCCGCCAGCCCACCAGATCATTTTGATATTTGGGTAAGTTTGTTCTTTACCGTTGTGCTGATATTTGCCGCCAGGATTTTCCAGCGCATCGACAATACGGGCGACAGGGATCGCCGTCATTCCGCCATCATCAGCGGCCTCACTGGCCTGTCCGGCAATCGCCGCAGACATTTCCGGCAGTACGCCGCCAACGCGTGTTGGATTGCCACCGTTGGAGTAATGATAAGAGAAACCAAAGCCGCCGCCCGGCGTACCAATCTGCCCTAGCATGGCCGCCAGGGTCACCAGCATCCAGTGTTTCTGTTCACCGTATTGCTGGCGTTGGATTCCCCAGCCGGCCATCAGCATCGTGCGATTCGCCGCCATCAGTTCGGCGAGTTTGACTATCTGCGCTTCCGGCACACCAGTAATTTCCGCCGCCCAAGCCGCGCTCTTCGGCGTATTATCTTTCTTGCCTGTCAGATACTCTTCAAACTGCGGATAGCCAGTGGTGTATTTTTCAAGGAACGCTTTATCGTGTTTGCCTTGTGTCAGAAGGGTATGCGCAATCCCTAACATCAGCGCCACGTCAGTCCCCATATTCGGCGCGATCCAGGTAGCGTTGTCGCCAAAGAACTCGATCGTTTCGGAACGGATAGGATCAATGGCAATCACCGGTTTGCCGGATTTCTTCAGTTGATGGAAGTACTCCAGCCCTTGCTCATCGGTACTACTCCAGGCAATTTTTAAGGTATTCAGCGGGTTCATCCCCCACAGCACCACCACCTGGCTGTTTTCCAGAATCAGCGGCCAGGAGGTCTGCTGTTCATAAACCTCCACGGAACCGACAACGTGCGGCATGATCACCTGCGCAGCTCCGGTTGAGTAATCGCCACTATGTCCTGAATAACCACCCGCCAGATTCATATAACGTTGCAGTAAAGTTTGCGCTTTATGCAACACGCCAGAAGAACGCCAGCCGTAAGATCCGGCAAAAATGGCAGATGGTCCATTGGCCTTGCGAATGCGATCGTGTTGCTCATGAATCAGTTTTAATGCCTGTTCCCAGCTCACCTGAACGTAACTGTCGTCGCCGCGACCTTTCGCCGGTTGCAGTGGATTGTCGAGATAGCTTTTTCGCACCATCGGATGCTGAATACGCGCCGTGGTATGCACCTGATCCGCCGCCGTAGATTGCAAAGAGTTCGGGATGGTCTTCGCCAGCGCGCCTGTAGAAGAAACAATTATACCGTCCCTCACTTCTACGTTCATCGCTCCCCAACGGCCTGCGGTAAGAATTTTACCGCCCTTCTCTTCTGCCCATGCAGGTAACGGTACAGCCGATGTCACCACCAGCGCCCCTGCCGCAATACCGCTATGTTTAATAAACTCACGTCTTGTTAATGTCATAACTTCCTCCCTGATCAACGAAGATCACTGTTTCTCGGTAATATCTTTAGCGTTGTACTGGAAGTACCGCGTCAAAATATCCAGTTCGTTTTCGCTCATGCTGGTTCGCGCCCCCATCCCTTTGGCAATGGACGGCCATGCATTGACGGTGTAATGATCGGCGGCAATAGGTGCATGGCAACCAGCACAATAGGTATCGTCGAGTTTTTCAGCGTATTGCCATAGCGGTTTACGGTCCGCTAATGCGGGATCGGTAAGCGTCCCCTGTAATGACGCCTTACGCCATTGATTACCGTATTCGTCAGCTTTCCATTCCCCATTTACCGTTAGCGCCTTGATACCTTCTTCGCTTAGTGTGGCTAACGCCAGTCGTTGACCTGCCGCCAGGTAGAGCGTGTTTTCACTGCCCTGCATCTGATAACCCTGCAACAGGACGAGCGGCTGTTTGCCACTGGCATCAACAACCGTAAGATCGGTGCCTGGATTCACAGTAGCCAGTTCACCTATGCGGGAAGGTTTGAAAGGATAAATATGCGCGCCATTAGTCACTGATGTGGCGGCCTGACTTTCCAGTTCATGCGCCGCGTTGTCATCCATTTTTATTTCTGGCGGAAAATGGGCAATCCCTTTGTGGCAATCAATACACGTTTCGCCATCTTTTTGCGCTTTGGTATGCATTTTCTGCGCAGCTTCACTTTGCGATGCAATATCCATGGCATCAAAAGAATGGCAACTACGGCACGTTGCAGAGTCTGAGGCTTTTAATTCTTTCCACACTGTTTCGGCCATTTCCTGACGATGGGATTCGAACTTATCGTCGCTGTCTATTTTGCCGCTAACAAATTCATGATAAATATCTTTAGATGCTTTTAATTTAGCAAATAAATAATCCATTCCTGACTTTGGAATATGGCAATCGGCACATTCAGCACGAATACCTTTTTGATTAGAGAAATGGACAGTCCCCTGATATTCCTCAAACGGTTTGCTCATTGAGTGGCAGGAAAGACAAAATGCCGTTTCCGACGTTTTGTGCAACGTTTTTTGCGCCAACAATAACCCACCGCTACCCACCACTACTGCTATGAGCAGAAAAAATAACCCAATGCGTTTTTTCCCTCGCATAGATTCCTCTAATTAAATTCCAGTACACCGAACCAGCTGTATAAATAAATATACAACGAATTAATAACTCACTAAATTCGGCACAACACTGCCTGAAATAATCGACAAAGAATATGATTTATTGCAATTTAACCATTAATTATTAAAGAAGAAACCAGCCGTTATTTTTTAATATATATTTGGCAGTTTTAATAATTTAAATTACATAGTTAATATGAATATATATAACATTTTTAGTAGCATGATTTTGCGTGCTATTACGAAGT
>NZ_PTRD01000063.1:0-291 GCF_002965005.1 Escherichia sp. MOD1-EC7011 | reverse complement strand
CAGTCAGTGCCGGACGGCTTTGGCGGCACGGAGCCGCGCATCACCTGTAATGCGTACCTGACCACACAGCGCAAGGCGTGGGATGTGCTCAGTGATTTCTGCTCGGCGATGCGCTGTATGCCGGTATGGAACGGGCAGACGCTGACGTTCGTGCAGGACCGACCGTCGGATAAGGTGTGGACCTATAACCGCAGTAATGTGGTGATGCCGGATGATGGCGCGCCGTTCCGCTACAGCTTCAGCGCCCTGAAGGACCGCCATAATGCCGTTGAGGTGAACTGGATTGACCCG
>NZ_PTRD01000062.1:0-960 GCF_002965005.1 Escherichia sp. MOD1-EC7011 | reverse complement strand
ATGAAATCACGCAGACCGTCAATAAGAAACTGGAAGACCAGAGTGCAGCGATCCAGCAGATACAGAAGGTTCAGGTTGATACAAATAATAACCTGAACAGCATGTGGGCTGTGAAGCTGCAGCAGATGCAGGACGGACGCCTTTATATCGCGGGTATTGGTGCCGGTATTGAAAACACCCCTGACGGCATGCAGAGTCAGGTGCTGCTGGCGGCAGACAGGATTGCGATGATTAATCCTGCGAATGGCAACACAAAGCCGATGTTTGTTGGGCAGGGCGATCAGATATACATGAATGAAGTGTTCCTGAAATATCTGACGGCTCCCACCATTACCAGTGGCGGCAATCCTCCGGTATTTTCCCTGACACCGGACGGGCGGCTGACGGCGAAAAATGCGGATATCAGCGGTAACGTGAACGCGAACTCCGGGACGCTCAACAACGTCACGATTAACGAGAACTGTCGGGTTCTGGGAAAACTGTCCGCGAACCAGATTGAAGGCGATCTCGTTAAAACAGTGGGCAAAGCTTTCCCCCGGGACTCCCGTGCACCGGAGCGGTGGCCATCAGGGACCATTACCGTCAGGGTTTATGACGATCAGCCGTTTGACCGGCAAATTGTTATTCCAGCGGTGGCTTTCAGCGGTGCCAGACATGAGCGGGAGAATAGCGATACTTATTCGTCATGCCGCCTGATAGTGAAGAAAAACGGGGCTGAGATTTATAACCGAACGGCTCTGGATAATACGCTGATATACACGGGTGTTATTGATATGCCTGCAGGCAGTGGCGTAATGACACTGGAGTTTTCTGTATCAGCATGGTGGGTAAATGACTGGTATCCCACAGCAAGTATCAGCGATTTGCTGGTTGTTGTGATGAAGAAAGCCACTGCAGGCATCACGATTAGCTGAATTTTATAACCCAGATACGGGCGCCAGAAATGGCGCCTTTTTTATT
>NZ_PTRD01000061.1:0-1473 GCF_002965005.1 Escherichia sp. MOD1-EC7011 | reverse complement strand
TATCTGCTGGATCGCTGCACTCTGGTCTTCCAGTTTCTTATTGACGGTCTGCGTGATTTCATTGCTGACATCCGTAATGGACGTCCTGATTTCAGCCAGGTCAGGCGCAAGCTGACCGTTATCAATCTGCGTCCACAGCTCCTGAGCCAGATGTGTTTTCCCTATCTCGCCTTTGAAAAAATCCAGATAGCCGGATGCATCATCACTCGGCTGACCAACAGCCTCCACGAATGCCGATTTGCCAACGGTGTTCACACTGCGGATATAAAAGTAATAATCATGGCCCGGTTTGATATTGATACTGGCGGCTATCCAGCACAGCGCCATGCCAAGATAGCGGGCTGTGGTTTCAACCTGCCTGATATCCGCAATCCGCTTTTCCGAGAACCAGAACTCAAACTGTACCGTCGGATCATAAACGGCAAGATGGGGCGTGGCGGTTATCTGAAAATAGCCCGGCGTCAGCTCAATCCGCGACGGCGCTGCCGGTGCGGCAATACGGAACGATACCGATGCCGGATCGCCCTGCTGCCCCCAGGCATTTGCCGCCCGGACTGTCAGCCTGTAGTTCCCTGGCGCCAGTTGCGTGAAGCGGTATGTGGTTTCCGTCGTCCGGGCCGTGCTGACCAGCCGCTCACTGCCGTCATCCGCTGCCACGGTCAGGCGAAGCATAAAGCTCACGCCCTTCACCACCTTCGGCGTATCCCAGCGCGCCAGCACCTGGTATTCCCCGCTGTCTGCGGTGACTTCGGCGGTCAGGTGCTGCACCGCTGGCGGCGTGACACCATTCACCGTGCCGCTCTGGTCGCCGTCAAAGTGCGCCCCGTTATCCACGATGGCTTCTTTTTCCGGTACATGCTGCACGGCAGTGATGGCATACGTGCCGTCATCGTTCTCACGGATACTCACACAGCGGAACAGGCGCTGACGCAACGTCGGCAACTTCAGCCCCCACACACTGTATTCTGCAACGCCGTCAGGAACCCGATTCACTTTCACCTTAAGTCCGTCGGTGACGGACTGAACCTCCACGCTGACCGGATTGCCACTTCCGTCAACCAGGCTTATCAGCGTGGTACCGGAGGATGGCAGCGTGATTTCACGGTCGAGCGTCAGCGTCCGGGTCTGGCTGTTCACCGCCAGCACGCGACCACCGGTGCTGATACCGGCATAGTCATCATCGCAGATTTCAATAACATCGCCCGGCACATGGCGAAGCCCTTCTGCGCCCACGCTGAAATCCACGGTCTGCGTTTCCAGCAGTTCCGTTTTAATCAGCCACAGCCCGGCGCGGTGTGCCTGCCCCCGGCTGGTACAGCCAAAGGCATCCATCTTCGTGACATTACGACCGTAACGGGCAATGGCCTGCGTATCTTCAACAAGCTCTGTCGCCGTCTCCCAGCCGTTGTTCGGGTCAATCCAGTTCACCTCAACGGCATTATGGCGGTCCTTCAGGGCGCTGAAGCTGTAGCG
>NZ_PTRD01000060.1:0-39929 GCF_002965005.1 Escherichia sp. MOD1-EC7011 | reverse complement strand
TCAACGTATAGGCAACCAACATAACTTCGTTAATCACGCATAATTTCATGATAATAATATTATCATTATCATAATAAAGTTTAATTAACATATCATAACATATTGTTTTTAATTAACATTTATGTTTTGACTTTTTTTCCCCATACGTTGAAATTTCGAGTTTACACAACGTAAAAACTCATGAAATTATATATACAAAGCATGAGGTGGCTTTATGAATAGTCGAGTTGCTTGTACCAAGTTTGACCTCCCTATCAATACTAATTTGGATAACAATCACACGCTTACATTAAAAAAAATACGTTTTTACAATAGTGCAGTGATTTTTATCAGAAATGCACAATTAGTGATTAAGGCAACAGATGGGGATGTTATTGATATCTCTCCCGGCTCTTTGTGTTATATAGAAAAGAACCTCGTCATTGATGCAACATTAAAAGTGCTTGGAAGTGGCGTACCCTATGATATTTATACTATTGATAGTGATATATTAAGTAGTGTCTGTAAGGTCATGGAACCGATTTTGTCAGGGCAACGTTTAGTTACCCAGGTTAGAAAAAGAATATTTTTTTATAAACTGGAAGAAACAGATAAAGAAATTTTTAGACGACTTATGAGTGATGATTTACCACCATACAGGCAAGTTTATAAGATTGCTTATTTACTTTCCAGGATTCATGAAATTGAGCCACTTGCGTATTCCTTGTCTGTATCAACAGATATTACCTTTACCGAGAAGCTCAAAAAAATCATCGAAGCAGATTTATCAAGAGGATGGAAACTGAGCGATCTGAGAGATATCTTGCATATGTCAGAAGTTTCAATTCGGAAAAAACTTGAAAGAGAAAATAATAACTTCAACGCGTTAGTTTTAGATATCAGAATGCAGCATGCGGCGAAAATGATCACATCCACTGAAAAACATATAAATAGAATTTCGTATGATGTTGGATATACAAGCACATCTTATTTCATTCGAAACTTTAAAAATTACTTTGGGATTACACCGAAACAGTTTTCTCTGAAGGTTAAACGAAAAGTCTAATATCTAAATTCTACAGAATAGTTGTTTATCCTGTGTATTAACAGTAAATGCATCAAATGGCATGAACTTAGCTACCAGTTCTGGCAATAGCCAGTAAGCCAGAACTGTGACTATTCCTGCCAATAGCGCCTGTACCTCCAGGCCTCCCCCTCAATGATCCAAATAAAGATAATGCATCCAACTGGTCATTCTCAGCAGCACTTTCCGCATCACCGAAACATGGCTGAAATGGTCGGAGTAAACTGCCACCTGGGCGTAGATGCCGTCGGGTAAGGCATCGATATCAGCGTTAGGGTCGAGTTCAATGGTTCCCAGCACACCATCCGTTCCGGGCACGACCGTTAACGATTGCAGCACCCCCTGCGCCTGATACGAACCGCCAGGCACCACCGGCAAAATACTGGTCAGTTTGCCGTGGAATACCTGCCCAGGCAGCGCGTTAAACACCACTTCTGCTTCATCACCGGGTTTCAGACGTAACAGTGAATTTTGCCGAAATTGGGCAACAATTTGCCGTTTTTGCTCAGGGATGAAGACCATTACCGGACGCAGCGGTAAAGCTGCCGCGTAAGTGCCTGGGCGGATCAGTACCTGAGTAACGTAGCCGTTGCTTGGTGCGCGAATAATGGTTTGCTCAAGGTTATATTTTGCTTCAGTAAGTTGCGCCCTTAAGCTGACAATCTGTGATTGCTCACCGTTGACCATGCTGTCGAGCTGGCTCTGGATCTGCGCCTGCTCCGCCACCGAACCTTTCACCAGCGCATCCTGCGCGAGGAAATTCTGCCGCGCGTCGTCGATGTCACGTTCTGAGAACGGATTGACCGTCGCCTGGCTGCCTTTCAGATAACGTTGATAATTTTTAAACAGTCGGTCGCGCTCCGCTGAAACCTGGGTGGTGTTGGCCTGCGCTTCAGTGAGCTGCGCGCGCAGCGTTTTGATATTATGCGTCGCCGTCATCAAATCAGCCTGGAGTCTGTCTACTCGCGCCTGATAACGTACCGGGTCGAGCTTAAAAAGCACTTCGCCCTTTTGAATAAGCTGATTATTTTTGTCGGTGACTTCAGTCACGATCCCCGTCACCTGTGGCGTGATGGGGATAGCTATCACTGCCTTTTGCGCGGTAAAAGTGTAAGGATGGTTGTAGTTCATCAATAAAATCAAACCACTCACCAGAAACACGCCACCCAGCGCCGCCGTCGCCAGCGTCCACTGATTCACCGGAATGCGGAAGATTTTAAATACTGCCCATGCCAGCGCCACGTAAGTTAAAACAATTAACAGATCCATAATCAGATCTCCGGGAACGTGGAATAGTCACTCTTTTTTTCAGCTGCAAGTTGGTGCTCCAGCCGGGAAATACGGTCAGAAAGCGCGGCAATTTCCGGGTCAGTTGCTTTCTCCTGCGACGCAACATGTGACTGCATTCCCCAGCCGCGCTCTGGCTGGTAAAGCGTTGCCCAGATCCACAGAAACGGCCAGATTACATGCAGGGTAAACAGACTTACCCAACCCGCCGTATGAATAGCGTCGGCGTGGGGATGGTTGCGCTTTTTGGCAATAAGATAGGGGATGTCATGTATCGCGATGATTCCATAAAAAATCACCAGAAAGACGAAGATCAGCACTCCCAACGCGAAGTAGTTTAGAAACATATCTGCCTCGGATTCACGCTTATCAGTGTTGTTTTTTGGCTGGCAGCCGGAAGGGAGTCAGGCTGATACTTTGACATTAATCTGCGTTTGCCAATCTCGCCATCACACCGAAGGATAATTTTAAAAGGCGATGAGTTGCTCAGTTACAAAACTGTCTTAAGGCAAAGTCAGAACATGTTGCAGATCACATCAGGTGAATTACCGAAGAAAATATCTTGTGATTCAGATCACAAAGATTCAACAAACCATCAAAATAAAATTGTGACATTACTCACATTTGAATGCCATTTTTAGCGGAAATCGCCGTCTTGTTGTTTTTTTACACAGTTATTTTGTGATGAGCATCACGTCAATTACCTCTCTACCCCCTATATTTATGTGACTGATATCACACAAAAGGCCGCCGACTGGACAGTTAACCGATTCAGTGCCAGATTTCGCAGTATCTACAAGGTCCGGCTACCTCTGCCGCCACATTAACAAAAAACCTCGGGCTTCCAGCCTGCGCGACAGCAAACATAAGAAGGGGTGTTTTTATGTCATCCGATATTAAGATCAAAGTGCAAAGCTTTGGTCGTTTCCTCAGCAACATGGTGATGCCAAATATCGGCGCGTTTATCGCGTGGGGTATCATCACCGCGTTATTTATTCCAACAGGGTGGTTACCGAACGAAACGCTGGCGAAGCTGGTCGGGCCGATGATCACTTATCTCCTGCCGCTGCTGATCGGTTATACCGGTGGTAAGCTGGTAGGCGGCGAACGTGGCGGCGTGGTTGGTGCTATCACTACCATGGGCGTTATCGTCGGCGCAGACATGCCGATGTTCCTCGGTTCTATGATTGCAGGTCCGCTGGGCGGCTGGTGTATTAAGCACTTCGACCGCTGGGTAGACGGTAAAATCAAATCCGGTTTTGAGATGCTGGTGAATAACTTCTCCGCTGGCATCATCGGGATGATCCTCGCCATTCTGGCCTTCCTCGGCATTGGCCCGATTGTTGAAGCTCTGTCTAAAATGCTGGCTGCGGGCGTTAACTTCATGGTTGTCCATGACATGCTGCCGCTGGCGTCTATCTTTGTTGAACCGGCGAAAATCCTGTTCCTCAACAACGCCATTAACCACGGTATCTTCTCGCCGCTGGGTATTCAGCAGTCCCATGAACTGGGTAAATCCATCTTCTTCCTGATTGAAGCGAACCCGGGTCCGGGTATGGGCGTGCTGCTGGCGTACATGTTCTTTGGTCGTGGTAGTGCGAAACAGTCTGCGGGCGGTGCGGCAATCATCCACTTCCTGGGTGGTATCCACGAAATCTACTTCCCGTATGTACTGATGAATCCGCGTCTGATTCTGGCCGTTATCCTCGGCGGTATGACTGGCGTGTTCACGCTGACTATCCTGGGCGGTGGTCTGGTTTCTCCGGCATCTCCGGGTTCTATCCTCGCGGTACTGGCGATGACGCCAAAAGGTGCTTACTTCGCTAACATCGCGGGTGTGTGTGCGGCGATGGCGGTCTCCTTCGTTGTCTCTGCTATTTTGCTGAAAACCAGCAAAGTGAAAGAAGAAGACGATATTGAAGCAGCAACTCGTCGTATGCAGGACATGAAAGCTGAGTCTAAAGGTGCGTCTCCGCTGTCTGCGGGCGATGTGACTAACGACCTGAGCCACGTGCGTAAAATCATCGTTGCCTGTGACGCCGGTATGGGTTCCAGTGCGATGGGTGCAGGCGTGCTGCGTAAGAAAATTCAGGATGCAGGTCTGTCGCAGATTTCTGTTACTAACAGCGCGATCAACAACCTGCCGCCGGATGTAGATCTGGTCATCACTCACCGTGACCTGACCGAACGCGCTATGCGTCAGGTGCCGCAGGCACAGCATATTTCGCTGACTAACTTCCTCGACAGCGGCCTGTACACCAGCCTGACCGAACGTCTGGTTGCTGCCCAGCGTCATACTGAAAACGAAGTGAAAGTGAAAGACAGCCTGAAAGACAGCTTTGACGATTCTAACGCCAACCTGTTTAAGCTCGGTGCGGAGAACATCTTCCTCGGTCGCAAAGCAGCCACCAAAGAAGAAGCGATTCGCTTTGCCGGCGAACAACTGGTGAAAGGCGGCTATGTTGAGCCGGAATACGTACAGGCGATGCTGGATCGAGAAAAACTGACCCCGACTTATCTGGGTGAGTCCATCGCAGTGCCGCACGGTACGGTTGAAGCGAAAGATCGCGTACTGAAAACGGGTGTCGTGTTCTGTCAGTATCCGGAAGGTGTGCGCTTCGGTGAAGAAGAAGATGACATTGCCCGCCTGGTGATTGGTATTGCTGCCCGTAATAACGAGCACATTCAGGTTATCACCAGCCTGACCAACGCGCTGGATGATGAGTCCGTCATCGAGCGTCTGGCACACACCACCAGCGTGGATGAAGTGCTGGAACTGCTGGCAGGTCGTAAGTAATCCAGGCCCACCCTCTCCTCATGGAGACGGTGGGGCTGATTGCCTGATGCGCTTTGCTTATCAGGCCTACAAAACAAAGCGCAGTTTGTTAAATTTGCACGTTCTTGTAGGCCGGATAAGGCGTTTACGCCGCATCCGGCGCTGCCCCTCTCCACATGGAGAGGGTTTGGGTGAGGGAAAAGCCTCACCCCAGCCCTCTTGGGTAAAAACATTGATGAAGGTTAATACTATGAAAGCATTACATTTTGGCGCAGGTAATATCGGTCGTGGCTTTATCGGTAAACTGCTGGCAGACGCGGGTATCCAACTGACGTTTGCCGATGTCAATCAGGTGGTACTTGATGCCCTGAATGCCCGTCATAGCTATCAGGTTCACGTTGTCGGCGAAACCGAGCAGGTGGATACCGTTACCGGCGTTAATGCCGTCAGCAGCATTGGCGACGATGTGGTGGATTTAATCGCCCAGGTTGATTTAGTCACCACCGCAGTTGGCCCGGTCGTGCTGGAACGCATTGCTCCGGCAATCGCCAAAGGGCTGGTGAAACGTAAAGAGCAAGGTAATGACTCCCCGCTAAACATTATCGCCTGTGAAAACATGGTACGCGGCACAACGCAACTGAAAGGCCATGTGATGAACGCCCTGCCGGAAGACGCCAAAGCGTGGGTAGAAGAACACGTTGGCTTTGTTGATTCCGCCGTTGACCGTATCGTACCGCCTTCAGCGTCTGCAACGAATGATCCGCTGGAAGTCACTGTTGAAACCTTCAGCGAATGGATTGTCGATAAAACTCAGTTCAAAGGCACGCTGCCGAACATTCCTGGTATGGAGTTAACCGACAACCTGATGGCGTTTGTCGAACGTAAGCTCTTCACCCTGAACACAGGCCATGCTATAACCGCGTACCTTGGAAAACTGGCGGGTCATCAGACTATTCGTGACGCGATTCTCGACGAGAAAATCCGTGCGGTGGTAAAAGGGGCGATGGAAGAAAGCGGCGCGGTACTGATTAAGCGTTACGGCTTTGACGCGGACAAGCACGCGGCGTACATCCAGAAAATCCTCGGCCGTTTCGAGAACCCGTATCTGAAAGATGATGTAGAGCGCGTAGGCCGTCAGCCGCTGCGTAAACTGAGTGCTGGCGACCGTCTGATCAAGCCACTGCTGGGTACACTGGAATACGGCCTTCCGCACAAGAATCTGATTCAGGGGATTGCTGGTGCAATGCACTTCCGCAGTGAAGATGATCCGCAGGCTCAGGAGCTGGCAGCACTGATCGCTGACAAAGGTCCGCAGGCGGCGCTGGCACAGATTTCCGGTCTTGATGCCAACAGCGAGGTTGTATCCGAGGCAGTAACCGCTTATAACGCAATGCAATAATGATGAACCAGGCGCAGGGCTCCCTGCGCCCGAATAACAGATTGTCAGATATGCAGGCAACAATGGAACAAACCCAGGCCTTTGAAAACCGTGTGCTTGAGCGTCTGAATGCTGGCAAAACCGTGCGAAGCTTTCTGATTACCGCCGTCGATCTCCTGACCGAGGCGGTGAATCTTTTGGTGCTTCAGGTATTCCGCAAAGACGATTACGCGGTGAAGTATGCTGTAGAACCGTTACTCGACGGCGATGGTCCGCTGGGCGACCTGTCCGTGCGCTTAAAGCTGATTTATGGGCTTGGCGTAATTAGTCGCCATGAATACGAAGATGCGGAACTGTTGATGGCGCTGCGGGAAGAGCTGAACCACGACGGCAACGAGTACGCATTTACCGATGATGAAATTCTTGGGCCATTTGGCGAACTGCATTGCGTGGCGGCACTACCACCGCCGCCACAGTTTGAACCAATAGACTCCAGTTTGTATGCGATGCAAGTTCAGCGTTACCAACAGGCTGTGCGATCAACAATGGTCCTTTCACTGACAGAGCTGATTTCCAAAATCAGCTTAAAAAAAGCCTTTCAAAAGTAAGTACTTTCGCTTACTTCTCCTCTACCGGATTCGGCCGATAAAGTCGGCGATAATATTCCAGACGTTGTAGATATAACGGCACGCTTTCCTCAGGTATACCGGATGGAATCGCGTTACGGGGGGGAAGTTTATTCAGATACTCCCGGAACGCCTGGCTTGATGCCATGAAATCTACGGCTTTATCAATAAGAAGCGGAACGTTTTCACCTAATTTGCCCATAATAATATCTCCGTATTACCCCGCGCCGGGAAAGCGCGACCGCCGATTTTAGTTTAGATCCCGATAAAAATGACATTAAGGAAAACGTGCGAAATCCACAACGCTTGCCCTCACCTTCTGATTATATTGTTTATTAATCAATATATTATATGATTTTTGAACACAAGATTTGTTACCCGACAAAACTATTACAATGCCATCGGTTGTGAACAAAGCACCTCGTCGCGCATACTAGGGGCTATAAATTTATCTTTATCAGAAGCCATCCCATGAAAGAAGTCGAAAAAAACGAAATCAAACGTCTCAGCGATCGTCTGGACGCCATCCGTCACCAGCAGGCCGATCTGTCGCTGGTTGAAGCCGCAGACAAATATGCCGAACTGGAAAAAGAGAAAGCTACGCTGGAAGCTGAAATTGCCCGCCTGCGTGAAGTTCATAGCCAGAAACTCAGCAAAGAAGCACAAAAGCTGATGAAGATGCCGTTCCAGCGTGCGATTACCAAAAAAGAACAAGCCGATATGGGTAAGCTGAAGAAAAGCGTTCGGGGGCTTGTGGTTGTACATCCGATGACCGCACTGGGTCGTGAAATGGGTCTGCAAGAGATGACCGGGTTCTCAAAGACAGCATTTTAACCCTCTTACCTGTATATCTCCCTCACATCCCGCGTTTCTAAATGCGGGATGTAACAAATATCCTCCTCTTTTTCCTCTGTTTCCTCGTAGAGTCTACTTTTTACCAATGGCACTAAATCTGAAAATGCATTCAGTAAAAGGTTTGGTTCGACGCCTAAAAATGGAAGATATCATTCATAAAATAAAACTTTTGCCGTTATTTTTTCCATCCACATTCTAAAAACTCACCCAAAACATTTATTGTGTGAATATTAAATGAAAGCTATTTTTCTGCTTTAAATGCAGTGTTTGACATCTGATAACCCTCCTCATTAAAATCCGCCTCCCTAACACAATTAAACAATTTTAAAACTTAATAAATAATTTTCATAATAAATATATTCGCAACATTCATAAAGCCAGCCGTATAAATCGCAAAAGCATCAACCACAAATGGACACATCCCTTAGACCGCGTTGGTATCAGGGATGATATGTAAGGATAAGTTTATATGAAAGTGAATAAATTATTGATAAGCGTCCTGGCGGCTTCGACAATACTGATGCTGTCAGGTTGTGATTATGTCGAAAAAAACAAAGTCGTTGATGAACTCACAAAACAACAAGAAGAACAAAAGGCCAGAATTGATCAACTCGAAAAACGATTAGAACAAGAAACCAAAAAGACAAACACCATTGAAAAACAAAGCATTAGTCTAATAAACAGTACAAAGCTGCTGGCTCAGGTAGTGAAAGAGATTAAGCATCAGCAAGATACATTTGTCTTTACTGAATTTAACCCCGATCAAACAAAATATTTCATTTTAAATAACGGTTCGGTAGGTATTGCCGGCAGGGTGTTATCTGTTGAAGCAATAGAAAATGGCAGTGTTATTCATATGTCATTGGCCAATTTATTAAGTATTCCCGTATCAAATATTGGTTTTCATGCCACCTGGGGCGGTGAAAGGCCGAGTAATCTAAAAGAATATGCCAAATGGCAACAGCTACTATTTAGCACCACTATGAACTCCACGCTGAAATTATTACCAGGTCAATGGCAAGACATTAACTTAACGTTAAAAGGGGTGTCTCCCAATAACCTGAAATACCTGAAGTTGGCTATTAATATGCAGAATATCAACTTCGACAACCTTCCACCTGCTGATAACCGGCAGAAAAAAAGCAAAAAATAAATGCAGTCATTGCACTTATATCAAGGAATAGAGAGCAACAACAATGAACAAAATTTTTAAAGTTATCTGGAACCCTGCGACGGGAAGTTACAGCGTCGCCAGCGAAACGGCAAAAAGTCGTGGGAAAAAGAGCGGGCGCAGTAAGCTGTTAATTTCTGCGCTGGTTGCAGGTGGGATGATGTCGTCGTTTGGGGCAGGTGCTTCTGTCAGTCTTGATGGTGGTACATATTCTGATGGCACCGAACTTACTGATGCATGGATTGCTATTGGTAAAGGTGCGAAAGCTTCCTCTGTAGGCGGTAGCACAGCAAGTATTTCTATTGGGGTAAATGCAATCTCTGCTGCTGGGGCTACTGCAGTGGGTTATAACAGTAATGCTACTGGACAAAGTTCAGTATCAATGGGGCAGCTATCGAAAGCCACAGGGAGCAGGGGGGTTGCTATCGGCAGTGGCGCTAGTGCCATTGGCGACTATACAGTTGCATTAGCGGTTGGCTCCAGTGATAGCGGTGAGAGTGCAGTGGCAATAGGTCAAGGTTCCGGAGCCCAAAATAAAGGTAGTGTTGCGTTAGGTAACAGAGCGTCATCATTAGGAGAAAAATCGGTAGCACTAGGGGTAGACAGTAAGGCCACTGGTGACGATAGCCTGGCATTAGGTAGAAACGCCTTGGGCAATAGCACAGGTTCCATTGCAATGGGTGCCGAAAGCGAAGCCAATGGATTATATAGTTTGGCATTAGGCGCAAGCAGCGTAGCTAACGCGGACAATACCGTTGCGCTCGGATATGGTGCCAATGCAGCCAAAGCTGGAGCAATGGCTTTCGGTCAGGCAGGAAAGGCAGATGGTGTAAATTCTATTGCGTTGGGTAATAGTAGTCTGGCAGGTAACGAAAACAGTATTGCGATTGGACAAAAAAGCTCAGCAGGACCTGAAAACAGTATTGCGATTGGTGGCCAAACCAGTGTAACAGGTGCTAACTCCGTTGCCCTGGGCACAGGTTCTGTCGCAAAGCTAGAGAATAGTGTTTCTGTGGGGAACGACACACTACAGCGTAAAATTGTTAATATGGCAAAAGGGAGTATCGCTAAGGATAGCAACGATGCCATCAATGGCTCACAACTTTTTGATATTAGCAAATCAATAGCCGATCGCCTTGGTGGTGGAGCCTCCGTCGATACGACGGGGACAGGAATAGTTACCGCTCCTAGCTATCAACTGCAAAGCGGTGTCTTTGGTAATGTCGGCGACGCATTAGAGGGTCTCGACAATAATACGTTGCAATGGGACTCGGTTAAAAAGGCATACAGCGCAGCACACGGCTCCGATGCCACCAGCAAAATTACCAATATTAAGGATGGCGATATTTCTGCGACCAGTAAAGATGCGGTTAACGGCTCGCAGTTAAAAACCACTAACGACAATGTGGCAACCAACACCACTAACATCGCTACTAACACCACCAACATCACCAATCTGACTGATACGGTGAACAACCTCGGTGAAGATGCGCTGAAATGGGATGACGCCGCAAGCGCATTCACCGCTGCACACGGCACCGAAACCACCAGCAAAATCACTAACGTCACCGCTGGAACAATCTCGTCTACCAGTACCGACGCTGTTAACGGTGGGCAACTGTTTAGCTTAAGTGATTCACTGGCAGACTATTTTGGCGGTAACGCCTCGGTTGATGAAAACGGTGTATTTACTGGCCCGTCCTACACCATCGGTAGCAACAGCTACGATAACGTAGGTGATGCGCTGGCGGCGATTAACACCTCCTTTAGTACTTCACTGGGCGACGCTCTGCTGTGGGATGAAACGGCAAGTGCATTCAGCGCCGGCCACGGTGGCAATGCCAGCAAAATTACCAATGTCGCAAATGGTGCCGTTTCTGAAACCAGCACCGATGCCATCAATGGTGGGCAACTCTACGGTGTGAGCAACTCTGTTGTTGATGCCCTGGGCGGTGGCGCCGCAGTAAATGCTGACGGTAGCATCAGTGCGCCGACGTACTCCATTGCTGATACCGATTACAATAACGTCGGTGATGCTCTGGACGCGATCGACTCAACCCTGGATGATGCGCTGCTCTGGGACGCAACCGCCGGTGAAAATGGTGCGTTCAGCGCCAGCCGCGATGGCAAAGCCAGCGTAATCACTAATGTTGCTAATGGTGATATTTCTGAAACCAGTACTGATGCAATTAATGGTTCACAGTTGTTCGCCACCAACACGTTGATCAATCAGCAAAATGAGATCATCAACCAGATTGCCGGTAATACCAGCATAGACTACATCGAAGAGAACGGTGCGGGTCTGAACTATGCGCGTACTAATGACACCGGCTTAACCTTTATTGATGCGAGCGCATCAGGTACTGGCGCTACAGCGGTGGGCTATAACGCTGTCGCTTCCGGCGAAAGCAGTGTCGCAATTGGTCAGAATAGCAGCAGCAGCGTTGATACTGGTATCGCGCTGGGTAGCGAATCCGTCTCCAGTCGTGTGATTGTTAAAGGTTCTCGTAACACCAGCGTAACCGAAGAAGGCGTTGTGATTGGTTACGACACCACAGACGGCGAACTGCTTGGCGCATTGTCGATTGGCGATGATGGTAAATATCGTCAAATCATCAACGTTGCCGATGGTACTGAATCCCATGACGCCGTGACTGTACGCCAGTTGCAAAACGCCATTGGTGCTGTCGCCACTACGCCGACCAAGTACTACCATGCCAACTCAACGGAAGAAGATTCACTGGCGGTAGGTACTGACTCGCTGGCGATGGGCGCGAAAACTATCGTTAATGCTGACGCGGGTATTGGTATCGGCCTGAACACTCTGGTTCTGCCAGATGCCATCAACGGTATTGCTATCGGTTCTAACGCACGCGCCAACCATGCAAACAGTATTGCAATGGGTAATGGTTCTCAGACCACTCGCGGCGCTCAGACTGGCTACACCGCCTACAACATGGACGCGCCGCAGAACTCTGTCGGTGAGTTCTCTGTCGGCAGTGAAGACGGTCAACGTCAGATCACTAATGTCGCGGCGGGTTCGGCAGATACCGATGCCGTTAACGTTGGTCAGTTGAAAGTGACGGACGCACAGGTTTCCCAGAACACCCAGAGCATTACTAACCTGAATACTCAGGTAACGAATCTGGATACCCGCGTCACCAATATCGAAAACGGTATTGGCGATATCGTAAGCACCGGTAGCACCAAGTACTTCAAGACCAACACCGATGGCGTAGATGCTAACGCGCAGGGTAAAGACAGTGTTGCGATTGGCTCTGGCTCTATTGCTGCCGCTGATAACAGCGTTGCGCTGGGTACTGGCTCTGTGGCAAACGAAGAAAATACGATCTCCGTAGGTTCTTCCACTAACCAACGCCGTATCACCAACGTTGCCGCTGGTAAAAATGCTACTGACGCGGTTAACGTTGCGCAGTTGAAGTCTTCCGAAGCAGGCGGCGTGCGCTATGACACCAAAGCTGACGGTTCTGTTGACTACAGCAATATCACTCTCGGCGGTGGTAATGGCGGAACGACTCGCATCAGCAACGTTTCCGCTGGCGTTAACAACAACGACGCGGTGAACTACGCGCAGTTGAAGCAAAGCGTGCAGGAAACGAAGCAATACACCGATCAGCGCATGGTTGAGATGGATAACAAACTGTCCAAAACCGAAAGCAAGTTGAGCGGTGGTATCGCTTCTGCAATGGCGATGACCGGTCTGCCGCAGGCTTACACGCCAGGTGCCAGCATGGCCTCCATTGGTGGCGGTACATACAACGGTGAATCGGCTGTTGCTTTAGGTGTGTCGATGGTGAGCGCCAACGGTCGTTGGGTCTACAAATTACAAGGTAGTACCAATAGCCAGGGTGAATACTCCGCCGCACTTGGTGCCGGTATTCAGTGGTAATGACCCATTAAGTTAGTGTGACTAAGGGCAATTCTCTGAGGAGGGTTGCCCTTTTTTTGTTTGAAAATTGCACAAATTGTGACTTCGGCTTTTTGACATTAACTTGAGGTTACATGCGCGCTGCCCCTCTCACCCCGACCCTCTCCCCAAAGGGGCGAGGGGGAAAAACGTGTTGCATCTGATACCGTGCATAATGGTTTTCTTGCATCTCCGGGCTGGTGTGGGGTCTCGTGCCCGCTGCCCCCTCACCCCGACCCTCTCCCCAAAGGGGCGAGGGGGAAAACGTGCTGCATCTGATACCGTGCATAATGGTTTTCTTGCATCTCCGGGCTGGTGTGGGGTCTCGTGCGCGCTGCCCCCTCACCCCGACCCTCTCTCCAAAGGGGCGAGGGGGAAAAACGTGCTGCATCTGATACCGTGCATAATGGTTTTCTTGCATCTCCGGGCTGGTGTGGGGTCTCGTGCGCGCTGCCCCCTCACCCCGACCCACTCCCCAAAGGGGCGAGGGGGAAAACGTGCTGCCTCTGATACCGTGCATAATGGTTTTCTTGCATTGCCGGGCTGATGTGGGGTCTCGTGCGCGCTGCCCCCTCACCCCGACCCTCTCCCCAAAGGGGCGAGGGGGAAAAACGTGCTGCATCTGATACCGTGCATAATGGTTTTCTTGCATTGCTGAAGGACGCGCTCCATCTAACACCGAGCACAATCAGTCCCCTCGCCCCTCCGGGGAGAGGGTTAGGGTGAGGGGCACAAGCCAGCTCCGCAGCAAATTTTTCTCCCCCACAATAATTGGCCCTACCAATTCTTCGCTTATCTGACCTCTGGTTCACAGTTCCCCAATTAAAACTCACATTAACGTTGCCAATGCATAACATTTAGTTAACCATTCATTGTCATTATCCCTACACAACAAAATTGGCAGTGCCACTTTTACACAACGTGTGACAAGGAGATGAGCAACAGACTCATTACACGATGTGCGTGGCCTCCAGGAGACCTGCAATGAATCTCTGGCAACAAAACTACGATCCCGCCGGGAATATCTGGCTTTCCAGCCTGATAGCATCGCTTCCCATCCTGTTTTTTTTCTTTGCGCTGATTAAGCTCAAACTAAAAGGCTATGTCGCCGCTACATGGACGGTAGCAATCGCCCTTGCGGTGGCTTTGCTGTTCTACAAAATGCCGGTCGCCAACGCGCTGGCCTCGGTCGTTTATGGATTCTTCTACGGCTTGTGGCCCATCGCGTGGATCATTATTGCGGCGGTGTTCGTCTATAAGATCTCGGTGAAAACCGGACAGTTTGACATCATCCGCTCGTCTATTCTTTCAATAACCCCTGACCAGCGCCTGCAAATGCTGATCGTCGGTTTCTGTTTCGGCGCATTTCTCGAAGGTGCCGCAGGCTTTGGCGCACCGGTAGCAATTACCGCCGCATTGCTGGTCGGGCTGGGCTTTAAACCGCTGTACGCCGCCGGGTTGTGCCTGATTGTTAACACCGCGCCGGTGGCATTTGGCGCGATGGGCATTCCGATTCTGGTTGCCGGACAGGTGACAGGCATCGACAGCTTTGAGATTGGCCAGATGGTCGGTCGTCAGCTACCGTTTATGACCATTATCGTCCTGTTCTGGATCATGGCGATTATGGATGGCTGGCGCGGTATCAAAGAAACCTGGCCTGCGGTCGTGGTTGCGGGCGGCTCGTTTGCCATCGCTCAGTACCTTAGCTCTAACTTTATTGGGCCGGAACTGCCGGACATTATCTCTTCGCTGGTATCGCTGCTCTGCCTGACGCTGTTCCTCAAACGTTGGCAGCCGGTGCGCGTTTTCCGCTTCGGCGATCTGGGTGCATCCCAGGTTGATATGACGCTGGCTCACACCGGTTACACCGCAGGTCAGGTGTTACGTGCCTGGACACCGTTCCTGTTCCTGACCGCCACCGTAACGCTGTGGAGTATTCCGCCGTTTAAAGCCTTGTTCGCTTCGGGTGGTGTGCTGTATGAGTGGGTGATCAACATTCCGGTGCCGTATCTCGACAAACTGGTTGCCCGTATGCCGCCAGTTGTCAGCGAAGCCACTGCCTATGCCGCCGTGTTTAAGTTTGACTGGTTCTCTGCCACCGGTACTGCCATTCTGTTTGCTGCGCTGCTCTCTATCGTCTGGCTGAAGATGAAACCCTCTGACGCCATCAGCACTTTCGGCAGCACACTGAAAGAACTGGCGCTCCCCATCTACTCCATCGGCATGGTGCTGGCGTTCGCCTTTATCTCAAACTATTCCGGGCTGTCGTCAACGCTGGCGCTGGCACTGGCGCATACCGGTCATGCATTCACCTTCTTCTCGCCGTTCCTCGGCTGGCTGGGGGTATTCCTGACCGGGTCGGATACGTCATCTAACGCCCTGTTTGCCGCGCTGCAAGCCACCGCAGCACAACAAATTGGCGTCTCTGATCTGTTGCTGGTTGCTGCCAACACCACCGGCGGAGTCACCGGCAAAATGATCTCCCCGCAGTCCATCGCCATTGCCTGTGCGGCGGTAGGACTCGTGGGCAAAGAGTCAGATCTGTTCCGCTTTACTGTCAAACACAGCCTGATATTCACCTGTATGGTGGGCGTGATGACCACGCTTCAGGCCTACGTCTTAACGTGGATGATTCCGTAATGATGGTTATACCCAGACGCCTGTCAGACGAGGTAGCTTCCCGTGTGCGGGCGCTGATTGATGAACAAAATCTGGAGGCGGGCATGAAGTTGCCCGCTGAACGTCAACTGGCGATGCAACTCGGCGTATCGCGTAATTCCCTGCGCGAGGCGCTGGCAAAACTGGTCAGTGAAGGTGTGCTGCTTAGTCGTCGCGGTGGCGGGACGTTTATCCGCTGGCGCCATGACGCGTGGTCGGAGCAAAACATCGTCCAGCCGCTGAAAACGCTGATGGCTGATGATCCGGATTACAGCTTCGATATTCTGGAAGCCCGCTACGCCATTGAGGCCAGCACCGCCTGGCACGCAGCAATGCGTGCCACACAAGCCGATAAAGAAAAGATACAGCTCTGCTTTGAAGCGACGCTGAGTGAAGACCCGGATCTCGCCTCGCAAGCGGACGTTCGTTTTCATCTGGCAATTGCCGAAGCCTCACATAACATCGTGCTGCTGCAAACCATGCGCGGTTTCTTTGATGTCCTGCAATCTTCAGTGATGCAAAGTCGTCAGCGGATGTATCTGGTGCCGCCCGTTTTTTCGCAACTGACTGAACAGCATCAGGCGGTCATTAACGCCATTTTTGCCGGTGATGCCGACGGTGCGCGTAAAGCAATGATGGCGCACCTCAGCTTTGTCCACACCACCATGAAACGATTCGATGAAGATCAGGCTCGCCGTGCACGCATTACCCGCCTGCCCGGTGAGCATAATGAGCATTCGAGGGAGAAAAACGCATGATTATTTCCGCAGCCAGCGATTATCGCGCCGCAGCGCAACGCATTTTGCCGCCGTTCCTGTTCCACTATATGGATGGTGGTGCATATTCTGAATACACGCTGCGCCGCAACGTGGAGGATTTGTCAGAAGTGGCGCTGCGCCAGCGTATTCTGAAAAACATGTCCGACTTAAGCCTGGAAACGACGCTGTTTAATGAGAAATTGTCGATGCCAGTGGCGCTGGCTCCGGTGGGTTTGTGCGGCATGTATGCGCGTCGCGGCGAAGTTCAGGCAGCCAAAGCGGCTGATGCGCATGGCATTCCGTTTACTCTCTCAACGGTTTCAGTTTGCCCGATTGAAGAAGTCGCTCCAGCTATCAAACGTCCGATGTGGTTCCAGCTTTATGTGCTGCGCGATCGCGGCTTTATGCGTAACGCACTGGAACGGGCAAAAGCGGCGGGCTGTTCGACACTGGTTTTCACCGTAGATATGCCGACGCCGGGTGCGCGTTATCGTGATGCACATTCTGGTATGAGCGGCCCGAACGCTGCAATGCGCCGCTACTTGCAGGCGGTGACGCATCCGCAATGGGCATGGGATGTCGGCCTGAACGGTCGTCCGCATGATTTAGGTAATATTTCGGCTTACCTCGGCAAACCGACCGGACTGGAAGATTACATCGGCTGGCTGGGGAATAACTTCGATCCGTCCATCTCATGGAAAGACCTTGAGTGGATCCGCGATTTCTGGGATGGCCCGATGGTGATCAAAGGGATCCTCGACCCGGAAGATGCGCGTGATGCAGTACGTTTTGGTGCTGACGGGATTGTGGTTTCTAACCACGGCGGCCGCCAGTTAGATGGCGTACTCTCTTCTGCCCGTGCGCTGCCTGCGATTGCGGATGCGGTGAAAGGCGATATCGCCATTCTGGCAGATAGCGGGATTCGTAACGGACTTGATGTCGTGCGTATGATCGCGCTCGGTGCCGATACCGTACTGCTGGGTCGTGCGTTCCTGTATGCGCTGGCAACAGCGGGTCAGGCGGGCGTGGCGAACTTGCTGAATCTGATCGAGAAAGAGATGAAAGTGGCGATGACGCTGACTGGCGCGAAATCGATCGGTGAAATTACGGAAGATTCGCTGGTTCAGGGGCTGGGTAAAGAGTTGCCTGCGGCGCTGGCTCCGATGGCGAAAGGGAATGCAGCATAGTCGTTTGCGCCCCCTCACCCTAACCCTCTCCCTCAGGGAGAGGGAACCGATCGGCGCTGTCTGTACTCCCTCAGGCTGAAAACAATTCCTCGCCCTATTTTCCTCCAGGCTTCTTTAAGGTGAGGAGAAAAGACCTTACCTGCCCGACACTACATTGTCTCCCTCACCTTTTCTCCCTCACCCCTCCGGGGAGAGGGCCGGGGTGAGGGGAAAAGGCCGCACTAATCCCCGATTTTCTGCTATCCTGCCCCCGCACTAAGGGGGCAGTATGCTAAACATCGTACTTTACGAACCAGAAATTCCGCCAAACACTGGCAACATCATCCGTCTTTGCGCTAATACCGGCTTTCGTCTGCATATCATCGAACCGATGGGATTTGCCTGGGACGATAAGCGCCTGCGCCGCGCGGGGCTGGACTATCACGAGTTTACTGCCGTTACGCGTCATCATGACTATAGCGCGTTCCTTAGAGCAGAAAATCCCCAGCGTCTGTTTGCCTTCACCACTAAAGGCACACCCGCCCATAGCGCCGTAAGCTATCAGGATGGCGACTATCTGATGTTCGGCCCGGAAACACGCGGCCTGCCAGCGAGCATTCTTGATGCTCTGCCCGCTGAACAAAAAATTCGGATTCCGATGGTGCCGGACAGCCGCAGCATGAACCTGTCCAATGCGGTGTCGGTCGTGGTGTATGAAGCCTGGCGGCAGTTGGGATATCCGGGAGCGGTGTTGAGAGATTAGTTACGCCAGGCCGGATAAGATGCGGTTAGCATCGCATCCGGCACGAGCACAGGACGTCAGATCCCATCCCCATACTCAAACGTATGGTGAATGCCGTTAAAATGCTGATCCATATCCATTGACGGTTTATCGCTGTCTGGTTTACCGACGATACGCGCCGGAACGCCAGCAGCGGTAGTATGCGGCGGCACTGGTTGCAGCACGACAGAACCCGCGCCAATCTTCGCGCCACGCCCGACTTCAATATTGCCGAGAATTTTCGCGCCCGCGCCAATCATCACGCCTTCACGAATTTTTGGGTGACGGTCGCCGCTGGTTTTGCCCGTACCGCCAAGGGTGACGGATTGCAGAATCGACACGTCGTTTTCAATCACCGCTGTTTCACCAACGACGATGCCTGTCGCGTGGTCGAGCATGATACCGCGACCAATTTTTGCCGCCGGGTGAATATCGACCTGAAAAGTCACAGACACCTGGTTTTGCAGGAAAATAGCCAGTGCGCGACGCCCCTGATTCCACAGCCAGTGACCGATGCGATACGCCTGCAAGGCATGAAAACCTTTCAGGTATAACAATGGGGTTGAGTATTTATCAACTGCCGGGTCACGGGTACGCACCGCCTGAATATCGCAGGCCGCAGAAGCGATCATTTCCGGGTCAGCGGCGTAGGCTTCTTCCACCACTTCACGGATAGCAATAGCAGGCATAATCGGCGATGACAGCTTGTTCGCCAGCATGTAGCTCAGTGCACTGCCAAGGTTTTCATGCTTGAGTAGCGTTGCGTGGTAAAAACTGGCCAGCATTGGCTCACAGTCCGCCAGCGTTCTGGCTTCCGCTTTAATATTGTTCCAGACAATTTCCAGTTCTTCACACGACATTGCTTACTCCACACGATGAGATAATGACCGGCTCGTTCTGCGCGAGCCGGGTCATAGCGGTAACAAAGGTTCCCTGGGTTTAGTGGCTGCTTCGCTCGTCCTTGCGTGCACGACCTAATAAAGTCAATGCTGCCTCGCGCGCGTTTTTTCCGCAATATAATACTTGATAAATTTCCTCGGTTATTGGCATTTCAACGCCGAAGCGGTGCGCCAGTTCGCGGACTTCTTTCGTATTGCGGTAGCCTTCCACCACCTGACCAATCTTCTCTTGCGCGCTTTGTACATCCATGCCCTGACCGAGCATCATGCCAAAACGGCGGTTCCGCGACTGGTTGTCGGTGCAGGTAAGCACCAGATCGCCCAGACCGGCCATGCCCATAAAGGTGGCAGGATCGGCGCCCAGCGCCGTGCCCAGACGCGACATTTCAGCCAGACCACGGGTGATCAGCGCCGTTCGCGCATTCGCCCCGAAACCGATACCGTCGGACATGCCGGCACCGATCGCAATGACGTTTTTCACCGCGCCGCCAAGCTGCACGCCAATGAAATCCGGGTTGCTGTAAACGCGGAAACTTTTGCCGCAGTGCAGCAGTTGCTGGAGGTCATCAGCAAAGGTTTGATCGGTAGAGGCCAGCGAAATGGCCGTTGGTAAACCCGCCGCCAGTTCTTTCGCAAAAGTCGGGCCAGAGATAACCGCCAGTGGAATTTGATCGCCTAACGCCTCGCGCGCTACGTCCTGTAACAGACGCCCTGTTTCCGCTTCCAGCCCTTTTGTCGCCCACACCAGGCGCGCATCAGGGCGCAGCAGCGGTTTAATCTGGCGCAGCACTTCACCAAAGACATGGCTGGGTACGACGACGAGAATATTGCGGCTGGCTGCCAGTGCGGTGGCGAGATCGCTTTCAAGGTGAAGCGTATCGGGAAAAGGCACATCGGGGAGAAACGCGGCGTTACAGCGGTCGCGTTCAAGCGTCGCGATATGTTCAGGGTCATGGCCCCAGAGGACAACCTCGTGGCCATTTCTTGCCAGGGTGATGGCAAGAGCGGTGC
Source organism: Escherichia sp. MOD1-EC7011 (assembly GCF_002965005.1). NCBI lineage: Bacteria > Pseudomonadati > Pseudomonadota > Gammaproteobacteria > Enterobacterales > Enterobacteriaceae > Escherichia > Escherichia sp. MOD1-EC7011. The sequence goes on along the minus strand of NZ_PTRD01000060.1, from coordinate 19,572 downwards.
CGTACGAGCCGGCACCGATCACAGTCATTGAAGCATTACGTTGGTTCATCAGGCATCCTGATGTTCTTCAGTACCTTCGCCAGCCTGCTGCTGCAAATAGTTCATGAACAGCGCATCGAAGTTAACCGGCGCAAGGTTCAGTTGCGGGAACGTACCGCGAGATACCATGCTGGTGATGCATTCACGAGCATACGGGAACAGAATGTTCGGGCAGTATGCGCCCAGGCAATGTGCCATCTGGGTGCCTTCGATACCCGCGATGGAGAAAATACCGCCCTGCTGAACTTCGCACAGGAACGCGGTTTCTTCGCCCAGGGATGCCGTTACGGTAACACGCAGTACCACTTCGTAAACGTCATCTGCCAGTTGAGAAGATGCCGTATCCAGATCAAGTTTAACTTCTGGCTGCCAATCTTTCTGGAAAACGTGCGGCGCGTTCGGCGCTTCGAAAGAAATATCCTTGGTATAAATACGCTGGATCTGGAAGGTCATTTCGGTGTTGTTTTGTTCTGACATGTGTAGAAAACCCTTAAGTGTTGTCCTTAAATACTGCGCAGTGTAATGCCAACGTTAATACGTTATTTCAGCAGGGGATCCAGTCCACCACGTGCATCCAATGCATACAAGTCGTCACAGCCGCCAATGTGCTGTGCGTCAATAAAAATTTGCGGAACCGTGGTGCGACCACTGCGTTTGATCATCTCTTCACGCTTAGCGGCGTTGCCATCAATCGGTAGCTCCTGGAAACTTACGCCCTTGCTGCTCAGCAGTGCTTTTGCACGATGGCAATACGGGCAGGTTTCTTTGGTATAGATTTCAACATTGGCCATAACTTAGCTCCTGTTTTTTTACCCTGAAATTTCATATTGCAGGGCGGCTGCAAAATGGAGTGTCCCCAGAAGCTTATATCAATAAGTCGCTGGGGGTCTAATTGCAGCTAACGGCCTGCGGCATGAAAGATGGCAGGTAAATTATTTGCCGCGCACCAGAGGCAAGTTTTCGCCAGCCCAGCCAGCGACGCCTTCTTTCAGCACGAATACTTGCGCAAAACCCGCTTTCGTCAGCGCGTTTGCAGGCTCCTGGCACTGCATACCAGAACCGTCTACCACGATGACCGGTTTGTCTTTGTGCTTCTCAAGTTCACCAACATTGTTGGCTTTGATTTCGCTCGGCAACAAATTGATAGAACCTGCGATATGGCCTTTACGGAAGTCATCACGCTGGCGTAAATCCACAACCACTGCGTCTTCTTTGTTGATCAGACGCGTAGCTTCACCACGAGTAATTACCTTCACTTTTGAGGTCAGGCTCTTAAACGTAGTAACAAGAACCGCCACCAGTAACGCGATCCAGGCGATACTCAGTATGGGATGACGGCCAACAAATTGCATAATTTCTTGCATGGGGGGTAATAACTCCCGACGTAGTGATTAAAAACCAGGGAAGGAGTATACCTGCGCGTTGCGGCAAATACAGCCAGCGCGTGCACCGGAATGCAATTTTGCGGCACGCTACGAAAAAAAATCGCAAATCTGGCATCGGCTTGCCGCGAGCGGTCGTATATTTTGATCTTCAGAGGCTATTTTATCGATTCAGCTGTAGTAAAATTACGCAAATTTTGACTCTTGAGTATGAGGTTGTCGCAATGTCGGTTTCTAAAAAACCTATGGTACTGGTGATTCTGGATGGCTATGGCTATCGTGAAGAACAACAGGATAACGCCATTTTTAGTGCTAAAACCCCGGTAATGGATGCACTGTGGGCCAATCGTCCGCATACCCTGATCGACGCTTCCGGTCTGGAAGTCGGTCTGCCTGACCGTCAGATGGGTAACTCCGAAGTAGGCCACGTTAACCTGGGTGCCGGCCGCATCGTGTATCAGGACCTGACTCGTCTGGACGTTGAAATCAAAGATCGCGCTTTCTTCGCTAACCCGGTGCTGACTGGTGCGGTAGATAAAGCGAAAAACGCGGGCAAAGCGGTACACATTATGGGTCTGCTCTCCGCAGGCGGCGTACACAGCCACGAAGATCACATCATGGCGATGGTAGAGCTGGCGGCTGAACGTGGCGCAGAGAAAATCTACCTGCACGCATTCCTTGACGGTCGCGACACCCCGCCGCGCAGTGCTGAATCCTCACTGAAAAAATTCGAAGAGAAATTTGCCGCGCTGGGTAAAGGCCGCGTAGCGTCCATCATTGGTCGTTACTACGCAATGGATCGCGATAACCGTTGGGATCGCGTTGAAAAAGCTTATGACCTGCTGACTCTGGCGCAAGGTGAGTTCCAGGCTGATACCGCCGTTGCTGGTTTGCAGGCCGCTTATGCTCGCGACGAAAACGACGAGTTTGTGAAAGCGACCGTTATCCGTGCTGAAGGCCAGCCAGATGCAGCGATGGAAGACGGCGATGCGCTGATTTTCATGAACTTCCGCGCTGACCGCGCACGTGAAATCACTCGTGCATTCGTGAACGCTGATTTCGACGGCTTCGCGCGTAAGAAAGTGGTTAACATCGATTTCGTGATGCTGACCGAATACGCCGCTGACATCAAAACTGCCGTTGCTTACCCACCAGCCTCTCTGGTTAACACCTTCGGCGAGTGGATGGCGAAAAACGATAAAACTCAGCTGCGTATTTCCGAAACCGAAAAATATGCCCACGTCACTTTCTTCTTCAACGGTGGCGTAGAAGAGTCGTTCAAAGGCGAAGATCGCATTCTGATCAACTCGCCGAAAGTGGCTACCTACGATCTGCAGCCGGAAATGAGCTCCGCAGAGCTGACCGAAAAACTGGTTGCTGCCATCAAGAGCGGCAAATACGACACCATTATCTGTAACTATCCGAACGGCGACATGGTAGGTCACACCGGGGTGATGGAAGCAGCAGTTAAAGCAGTTGAAGCACTGGATCACTGCGTGGCAGAAGTGACCAAAGCTGTTGAGTCCGTGGGTGGACAACTGCTGATCACCGCTGACCACGGTAACGCTGAACAGATGCGCGATCCGGCTACGGGTCAGGCTCACACGGCGCATACCAACCTGCCTGTTCCGCTGATTTACGTTGGCGATAAGAACGTGAAAGCAGTTGAAGGTGGCAAACTTTCTGACATCGCGCCGACCATGCTCTCTTTAATGGGTATGGAAATCCCGCAAGAGATGACTGGTAAGCCGCTGTTCATCGTGGAATAATCCCTCCCCATGAGGGGAAAGGCGATTAATACCATGACACGGGCCACGAAACCGCGCAGGTTTGCAGTCAGGCCCATCATTTACGCCAGCGTTCTTTGCGCTGGCGTATTGTTGTGCACTTTTTCTGCCCACGCGGATGACCGCGACCAACTCAAGTCTATTCAGGCTGATATCGCTGCCAAAGAGCGTGCGGTACGCCAACAACAGCAACAACGCTCAAGCCTGCTGGCACAATTGAAAAAGCAGGAAGAGGCGATCTCCGAAGCCACTCGTAAACTGCGCGAAACGCAAAATACGCTCAATCAACTGAATAAACAGATTGATGAGATGAACGCCTCGATTGCCAAACTGGAACAGCAAAAAGCTGCTCAGGAACGCAGTCTCGCCGCGCAACTGGACGCCGCATTTCGCCAGGGTGAGCATACGGGTATACAGCTGATTCTCAGCGGTGAAGAAAGCCAGCGCGGTCAGCGTTTACAGGCTTATTTCGGCTATCTCAACCAGGCGCGACAAGAAACCATCGCCGAACTGAAGCAAACACGTGCAGAAGTCGCCATGCAGCGCGCCGAACTGGAAGAGAAACAGAGCGAGCAACAAACGCTGTTATACGAACAACGCGCCCAGCAGGCGAAGCTGACCCAGGCGCTGAACGAGCGTAAGAAGACGCTGGCAGGGCTGGAATCTTCCATTCAACAAGGTCAGCAGCAGCTAAGTGAACTGCGCGCTAACGAATCTCGTCTGCGCAATAGCATTGCTCGTGCAGAAGCGGCAGCGAAAGCGCGTGCTGAACGAGAAGCGCGTGAGGCTCAGGCTGTTCGCGACAGGCAAAAAGAAGCGACGCGCAAAGGCACCACCTACAAACCTACCGAAAGCGAAAAATCGCTGATGTCCCGAACCGGTGGTCTGGGTGCGCCGCGTGGTCAGGCATTCTGGCCGGTTCGCGGGCCGACGCTGCATCGCTATGGCGAGCAGCTACAGGGTGAATTACGCTGGAAAGGAATGGTTATCGGTGCCTCAGAAGGTACTGAAGTTAAAGCGATTGCCGACGGTCGGGTGATTCTGGCTGACTGGCTGCAAGGCTACGGTCTGGTGGTGGTGGTTGAGCACGGTAAAGGCGACATGAGCCTTTATGGCTATAATCAGAGCGCACTGGTGAGCGTTGGTTCGCAGGTTCGCGCGGGTCAGCCAATTGCACTGGTGGGCAGCAGTGGCGGTCAGGGTCGGCCCTCACTCTATTTCGAAATTCGCCGCCAGGGTCAGGCGGTCAATCCACAACCGTGGTTGGGAAGATAAGTTTTGTTTCCATTTCGTCGTAACGTTCTTGCATTTGCCGCTCTGTTGGCTCTCTCCTCCCCTGTATTTGCTGGCAAACTTGCCATCGTCATTGATGATTTTGGTTATCGCCCGCACAACGAAAACCAGGTGCTGGCGATGCCCTCCGCTATCTCTGTCGCCGTGTTACCTGACTCGCCACACGCCAGAGAGATGGCAACCAAAGCGCATAACAGCGGTCACGAAGTATTGATTCATCTACCGATGGCACCGTTGAGTAAGCAGCCGCTGGAGAAAAATACGCTGCGCCCGGAGATGAGCAGCGACGAGATTGAGCGCATTATTCGCAGTGCGGTCAATAACGTGCCCTATGCCGTGGGGATCAACAACCACATGGGCAGCAAGATGACCTCTAACCTTTTTGGTATGCAGAAAGTGATGCAGGCGCTGGCGCGTTACAATCTTTATTTCCTCGACAGTGTGACTATCGGTAATACCCAGGCGATGCGCGCCGCACAAGGTACTGGCGTAAAAGTCATCAAACGGAAAGTGTTTCTCGATGATTCCCAGAACGAAGCGGACATCCGTATGCAGTTCAATCGCGCAATTGACCTGGCGCGTCGCAACGGTTCAACCATCGCCATTGGTCATCCTCACCCTTCAACAGTTCGCGTATTGCAACAGATGGTTTATAACCTGCCGCCAGACATTACGCTGGTGAAAGCCAGCAGCTTGCTGAATGAACCGCAGGTCGATACGTCTACACCGCCGAAGAACACTGTGCCCGACGCACCGCGTAATCCGTTCCGTGGAGTGAAGCTGTGTAAACCGAAGAAACCGCTCGAACCGGTTTATGCTAATCGCTTCTTTGAAGTATTAAGCGAAAGCATCAGCCAGAGCACGCTGATCGTTTACTTCCAGCATCAGTGGCAGGGCTGGGGCAAGCAGCCCGAAGCGGCGAAGTTTAACGCTAGCGCAAATTAAAGGCGCTGCGCGTAATGCGATGGTGCGACCGTGTTTTGTCGCGCCATTGCCATAAGCGGAAAGACCACAGTAATGCCTGATAACCCACCTTTACGCTGCGGACATTAGTAATCAGACGCTTATACATGCCGGAAGTAAATATCTCGGCAATCATCCGCTGGCGGGTAATAATATCCGGTTCTTTGCGCACCGCATGGCAAACGCGCAATGCTTCGTAAGTTATTTGTTGATGAAATTCCGGATAAATCATAATTTTGTCGGCATAATTTCTATTTAATTTCTCCAGCAGGCGGGTAATTTTAATATAGTGCCGTTGATAATTAAGATTTTTATTTCCTTGTCGATTCAACCGACTCACTGACGTATTATGCAGATAATATTTATATAACGATTGTTCGGTATATCGCGCACGCAGCGCGTTAAACATAAATTCTGTTGTCCAGACAATATCCTGATGATGTAATCCAGCAATAAATTTAATGTTATTTTTTACAATAACGTCTCTGCGATAAATCCCCATCCAGACAACGTGAGTCCAGCGGCGAGAAGAAAGTCCCATCCGCAGCCAGTCCGGGCCGGTTAATACGCCGGTTGAGCGAAGGCGATCGGTGGGGATGGATTGCCAGGTTTCCCCCGTTTCACGAAAACACCAGTCAGCATTGCACTGCGCCACATCGAGATCGTCCTCTAACGCCATTGTCATCAGCGTTTCGTACATGGTGGGATAGACTTCATCATCAGCATCGACAAAAGCAACATATTTGCCCGTCGCTGCCTCGATCCCGCGATTACGCGCCACCGATGCTCCAGCATTCGCCTGATGCAACAAACGAACGTGAGGAAAGTTTTCTGCGTAATGCTTTGCTATTTCAACAGAATTATCCGTTGAACCATCGTTAATAATAATGATTTCCAGAGCAGTCCAGGTTTGCGCAATTAAAGATTCCATACAAGTGCGGAAATCATCGCCCGCATTATATAACGGAATAATAACACTAAGTTTATTGGTGCTGTTCATCATAAATTACCGACGGCCTCTGAAGTTACCCTAACGTTGTACAGACTTTGTATTAAGAAACCATTAAGCCTGTGAGATATTATTTTTACAGGTGAGAGAGTCACTTCAGGCTAGAGAGATAATGAGAACAGCTATATAAGAGATCAGCGCAATTACGATATTTTTATTACACTGACAGGATTTTACATATTTAACAGATTATCCTCAGATAAAAGGGCTGGAATACCAGCCCTTATTCGTGTTAATCCCAGCTCAGGATAACTTTCCCGGACTGGCCTGAACGCATAGCGTCGAAGCCCTTCTGGAAATCATCGATGGAGAAACGATGGGTAATGATTGGCGAGAGATCGAGGCCAGACTGAATCAGCGCCGCCATCTTGTACCAGGTTTCAAACATCTCACGGCCGTAAATGCCTTTAATGAACAAGCCTTTAAAGATCACTTTTGTCCAGTCGATCGACATGTCAGAAGGTGGAATACCCAGCATCGCAATACGGCCACCGTGGTTCATGGTGTCGAGCATGGTACGAAACGCTGGCGGCGCACCGGACATTTCCAGACCGACATCAAAACCTTCGGTCATGCCTAGCTCCGCCATCACGTCATTGAGATTTTCTTTCGCGACGTTAACTGCACGCGTAATACCCATTTTGCGCGCCAGTTCGAGACGATATTCATTAACGTCGGTGATAACCACATTACGCGCGCCGACATGTTTCGCCACCGCCGCCGCCATAATACCAATCGGGCCTGCACCAGAAACCAGAACATCTTCGCCCACTAAATCAAACGACAGTGCCGTGTGTACAGCATTTCCGAACGGATCGAAAATTGCGGCTAAGTCGTCGGAGATATTGTCGGGGATTTTGAAGGCGTTGAACGCCGGAATCACCAGATATTCGGCGAAGCAGCCCGGACGGTTAACGCCGACGCCGATCGTGTTGCGGCACAGATGGGTACGACCACCACGGCAGTTACGGCAATGACCGCAGGTGATATGACCTTCGCCAGACACGCGATCGCCAATCTGGAAGCCTTTCACTTCCTGACCAATGCCCACCACTTCACCAACATACTCATGGCCCACGACCATCGGCACCGGGATGGTTTTTTGCGACCACTCATCCCAGTTATAGATGTGAACGTCAGTCCCGCAGATGGCTGTTTTACGGATTTTAATCAGCAGATCGTTATGCCCGAGTTCCGGTACAGGAACGTCAGTCATCCAGATGCCCTCTTCCGCTTTCAGTTTGGATAACGCTTTCATCTCACATCCTCAGGCAATAACGCCCAGTTGTTTACCAATACGCGTGAACGCTTCTACCGCACGCGTAATTTGCTCAGGAGTATGCGCCGCAGACATCTGGGTACGAATACGCGCCTGACCTTTCGGTACGACCGGATAGAAGAACCCGGTGACGTAAATACCCTCTTTTTGCAGCTCGCGGGCAAATTTCTGCGCCACTACTGCATCACCAAGCATGACCGGAATAATGGCGTGATCGGCACCCGCCAGGGTAAAGCCCGCCGCCGACATTTGCTCACGGAACTGACGCGCGTTAGCCCACAGGCGGTCACGCAGTTCGCTGCCCGCTTCGACCATCTCCAGCACTTTAATGGAAGCGGCGACAATCGCTGGTGCCAGCGAGTTGGAGAACAGGTACGGACGAGAACGCTGGCGCAGCCACTCAACCACTTCTTTGCGCGCAGCAGTGTAACCACCAGAAGCACCGCCTAAGGCTTTACCCAACGTGCCGGTGATAATATCGACACGCCCCATCACATCGCAGTATTCATGGGAACCACGACCGTTTTCACCGACAAAACCAACCGCATGGGAGTCATCCACCATCACCAGCGCATCGTAAATATCTGCCAAATCGCAAACGCCTTTCAGGTTGGCAATCACGCCGTCCATCGAGAACACGCCGTCGGTGGCAATCAGCACATGTCGCGCTCCGGCTTCACGCGCTTCTTTTAAACGCGCTTCCAGCTCCTGCATATTGTTGTTGGCATAGCGATAACGTTTGGCTTTGCACAGACGCACACCATCAATAATAGACGCGTGGTTCAGTGCGTCGGAGATAATGGCGTCTTCCGCGCCCAGCAGCGTTTCAAACAGGCCGCCGTTGGCATCAAAACAGGAAGAGTAGAGAATCGCATCTTCCATACCCAGGAATGCCGCCAGTTTCTGCTCAAGCTCTTTATGGCTATCCTGAGTGCCGCAGATAAAACGTACCGAAGCCATGCCAAAACCATGAGAATCCATTCCCGCTTTTGCCGCCGCAATCAGCTCTGGATGGTTCGCCAGCCCAAGATAGTTGTTGGCACAAAAGTTGATGACGTGGCTTCCATCAGCCACAGTGATGTCTGCTTGCTGCGCAGACGTGATAATGCGCTCTTCTTTAAACAACCCTTCCGCCCGTGCGGTTTCCAGGTCGTTGGTTAACTGCTGATAAAATTCTCCACGCATTGCGATTCTCCAGACAGGGCAAATTCCAGCACATATTACCCAAACTTATAGGTCGCGACGAGATGACGCGTTAACACTTCTGCAAAATTTAGAATAAATAACGCCCATTACTCTCACTTTCGGCGAATGGCTGAAGCCAACGTCGTGTAGTGATATGATAGAAGTATTCGTGTCTGAGATTGTCTCTGACTCCATAATTCGAAGGTTACAGTTATGATCATCGTTACCGGCGGCGCGGGCTTTATCGGCAGCAACATCGTTAAGGCCCTGAATGATAAAGGCATCACCGATATTCTGGTGGTGGACAACCTGAAAGACGGCACCAAGTTTGTGAACCTGGTGGATCTGAATATCGCGGACTATATGGATAAGGAAGACTTCCTGATCCAGATTATGGCTGGCGAAGAGTTCGGCGATGTCGAAGCGATTTTCCACGAAGGCGCGTGCTCATCCACCACCGAGTGGGATGGCAAGTATATGATGGATAACAACTATCAATACTCCAAAGAGCTGCTGCACTACTGCCTGGAGCGCGAAATTCCGTTCCTGTATGCATCTTCCGCAGCGACCTATGGCGGACGCACCTCCGACTTTATTGAATCCCGCGAATACGAAAAACCACTTAACGTCTACGGTTACTCAAAATTCCTGTTTGATGAATATGTTCGTCAGATTCTGCCAGAAGCGAACTCGCAGATTGTTGGCTTCCGTTATTTCAACGTTTATGGGCCGCGTGAAGGTCATAAAGGCAGCATGGCGAGCGTCGCTTTCCATCTCAACACTCAACTTAACAACGGTGAATCACCGAAGCTGTTCGAAGGTAGCGAGAACTTCAAACGCGACTTCGTCTACGTGGGCGACGTGGCAGATGTGAATCTGTGGTTCCTGGAAAATGGCGTTTCCGGCATCTTCAACCTCGGCACTGGTCGTGCTGAATCCTTCCAGGCAGTAGCAGATGCAACACTGGCTTATCACAAGAAGGGTCAGATCGAATACATTCCGTTCCCGGATAAACTGAAAGGCCGCTATCAGGCGTTCACTCAGGCAGATCTGACAAATCTGCGCGCGGCGGGTTACGACAAACCGTTCAAAACCGTTGCTGAAGGTGTAACGGAATATATGGCCTGGCTGAATCGCGACGCGTAACTATGAAGATTTTGGTGATAGGCCCGTCTTGGGTTGGCGACATGATGATGTCGCAAAGTCTCTATCGCACGCTCCAGGCGCGCTATCCCCAGGCGATAATCGACGTGATGGCACCGGCATGGTGCCGTCCGTTATTATCGCGGATGCCGGAAGTTAACGAAGCTATCCCTATGCCTCTCGGTCACGGTTCGCTGGAAATCGGCGAACGCCGCAAGCTGGGACATAGCCTGCGCGATAAACGTTACGACCGCGCCTACGTCTTACCCAACTCCTTTAAATCCGCATTAGTGCCTTTCTTCGCAGGTATTCCACATCGCACCGGCTGGCGTGGTGAAATGCGCTACGGTTTGCTCAACGATGTGCGCGTGCTTGATAAAGAAGACTGGCCGCTAATGGTGGAACGCTATGTCGCGCTGGCCTATGACAAAGGCGTAATGCGTACCGCACAAGATCTACCAAAACCGTTGTTATGGCCGCAATTGCAGGTGAGCGAAGGTGAAAAATCGTATACCTGTAACCAATTTTCCCTCTCATCAGAACGTCCGATGATTGGCTTTTGCCCAGGAGCGGAGTTTGGCCCGGCAAAACGCTGGCCGCACTACCACTACGCAGAGCTGGCAAAGCAGCTAATTGATGAAGGTTATCAGGTGGTTCTGTTTGGTTCGGCGAAAGATCATGAGGCGGGCAATGAGATACTCGCCGCACTGAATACTGAGCAGCAGGCATGGTGTCGTAATCTGGCGGGAGAAACGCAGCTTGATCAAGCCGTTATTCTGATTGCGGCCTGCAAAGCCATTGTCACCAACGATTCTGGTCTGATGCACGTCGCAGCAGCACTGAATCGTCCGCTGGTCGCACTGTATGGGCCAAGCAGCCCGGACTTTACGCCGCCGCTTTCTCATAAAGCGCGAGTCATTCGTCTGATTACTGGCTACCACAAAGTCCGTAAAGGCGATGCCGCAGAAGGGTATCACCAGAGTCTGATCGACGTTACTCCCCAGCGCGTACTGGAAGAACTCAACGCACTGTTGTTACAAGAGGAAGCCTGACGGATGCGGGTTCTTATCGTCAAAACATCGTCGATGGGCGATGTCCTCCATACGCTGCCCGCGCTAACCGATGCGCAGCAGGCAATCCCTGGAATAACGTTTGATTGGGTGGTGGAAGAAGGTTTTGCGCAGATCCCTTCCTGGCACGCCGCCGTTGAACGAGTTATTCCGGTAGCGATACGCCGCTGGCGTAAAGCGTGGTTTTCTGCCCCTATTAAAGCGGAGCGGAAAGCGTTTCGTGAAACGCTACAGGCAGAAAACTATGATGCGATTATTGATGCGCAAGGGCTGGTAAAAAGTGCCGCGCTGGTGACACGTCTGGCGCATGGTATTAAGCATGGAATGGACTGGCAAACCGCTCGCGAGCCACTGGCAAGCCTGTTTTACAATCGCAAGCATCATATTGCAAAACAGCAGCACGCCGTAGAGCGCACCCGTGAGCTGTTCGCCAAAAGCCTGGGTTACAGCAAACCGCAGACTCAGGGTGACTATGCCATTGCGCAGCATTTCCTGGCTAACCCGCCGGCGGATGCTGGCGAATACGCCGTATTTCTTCATGCGACGACCCGTGATGATAAACACTGGCCGGAAGAACACTGGCGAGAATTAATTGGCTTACTGGCAGGTTCAGGGATTCGCATTAAGCTTCCCTGGGGCGCACCACATGAAGAAGCGCGAGCGAAAAGGCTGGCGGAAGGATTTGATTATGTCGACGTATTGCCGAAGATGAGTCTGGAAGGTGTTGCCAGCGTGCTGGCTGGGGCGAAATTCGTGGTTTCGGTGGATACGGGATTAAGCCATTTAACTGCGGCTCTGGATAAACCTAATATTACTGTCTATGGACCAACCGATCCGGGATTAATTGGCGGGTATGGGAAGAATCAGGTGGTTTGTAGGGCGCCAGATAAAGATCTCGCTCATCTGACTGCAGAGACAGTATTAAAAAAAATCAATTCCTGATTAACACATTATATATTATTTAAGATGGTGGATAAGCAATGTTAACAGCCTCGCTGGTGCTGCGTAATAAAGAGAACTGGAAACCATACTGGAATAAAGCGTTGGTATTTCTCTTTATTGCAACCTTTTTCCTTGATGGTATTACCCGCTATAAGCATATCATATCAGTATTAATGATCATCACGGTAATCTATCAAGTTTCTCGTGCTCCAGGAACATTTAAAGCACTCTATAAAAATAATCTTTTTTATAGTGTCATAGCACTGTCGCTCATTCTTTTATATGCCACATTCATATCACCTGACCTGAAAATAAGTTTTAAAGAATTCAGTAACACGGTACTTAAAGGATTTTTGGCATATAGTTTACTTATACCCGCATTATTAAAAGATGAAGATAATGAAAGCATCGGTAAAATTATACTATACTCATTAGTTACCGGACTTGGGTTGCGCTGCCTTGTTGAAATTATTCTTTATATTCAAGATTATAATAAAGGGATAATGCCATTTACGACCTATGAACACCGTAGTATTTCCGACTCAATGGTGTTTCTGTTTCCTGCATTATTAAACCTTTGGCTTATCAAGAAAACATCTTATAAAATAGGTTTTATAATTTTTAGTGCAATTTTCTTGTTTCTGCTTTTAGGAACGCTCTCCCGTGGTGCGTGGCTGGCTGTATTCATTGTTACTCTACTATGGTTAATCTTAAATCGTCAGTGGAAATTACTGATGCTGACGTCCATCGTCATTTCTGTTGCAGCGGCGTGTGTATTTGTCTATAAAGCTGATCATGCTGATAAAGATAGACTTATTTATAAACTTCAACAGACCGACAGTTCTTATCGCTATACCAATGGTACACAGGGTACGGCGTGGACATTAATTATGGAAAATCCGCTTAAGGGATATGGCTACGGCGATGATATTTACCATGCAATATATAATAAGCGTGTCGTAGATTTTCCTTCATGGAAGTTCAGGCAATCTATTGGACCACACAACGTTGTTTTGTCAATTTGGTTTGCAGCAGGTTTAGCTGGACTACTCGCTTTACTTTATCTGTATGGCTCTATTATCAAAGAAACAGCTAATGCAACATTTAAAAAAGTTGTGGCTACGCCTTATAATGGTCAATTACTACTATTTTTAACTCTTGTAGGTTTTTATATTATTCGCGGAAACTTCGAGGAAGTTGATCTTAAACCAATTGGCTTGATTGTTGGTTTACTGTTAGCAATGCGGAATAAATAAAAAAAAGCCTGCCTGACATTAAGTTCAGGCAGGCTCTTAAAATCAAATAATTGTTTAACCAAACCAGTCTTGCATTTGTGCTTCAAAGCACTGAGTTACATGTTCCCAGCTATATTTTGAGAAAACAAAATTCCGGGCATTTTCAGCAATTTGTCCTCTGTCAGCATCAGCTAAAACTCGCTTAATATCCGCGAGAATGCTTTCAGATGTCATAGGCTCTGCAAGGTGATAGCCTGTAATTCCTTCCAGAACAAACTCACTAATTCCACCTTTTTGACTGGCAAGTACAGGTTTACCTGCCGCCATCGCTTCAACAGCTACCATACAAAAAGCCTCTTCTACCTGAGAAGGCACAACAACTAAATCTGCTAAACGGTAATAGTTATGCATCTGCTCTGGTGACTGTCCACCCACCATAATGCATGTTGCACCAATAGTTTTCGCTGCATCCAGAACTTTTTTCTGATATTCAGCTTTTTCACCTTTTTTACTGGCAAAAGGATCACCGACGATCACCAGTTTGAGGTTATCTTGTGTCTTATTAAGCTGATTAAAAGCCTCCATAAGCATCAGGCAACCTTTATCTGGCGATATCCTTCCTGCAAATAATAGCACAGTATCATTCGCATCAATGTTCAGCTTCTGCCTCAAATCTTCAGTATTATTTTGTCTGTACGATTCAGAACAAAAACCATTAGGCACAATAGCAATATTTGCATCAGGCATTTTTTCCGAATAGAAATCGAATAGAAACTGGCTAGGAACAATTATCTTAGCATTTTTGTCTAACTGACCTGGCTCGAAAGCATTATGAAAATGCATAACTAGCTGCGCTTGAGGACTTCTGTCACGAATCTGTTTATACAGCTTCATGCTATTGTGGATAACAATAACAGACTCTTTCAGATCAGCATTTTTAGGTTGGGTATTTAAAATACGCTGAGAATACGGCATAGGATCAAGTCGAGTCCACTTTTGGAAAAGTCGTTTATAGACTCGACTAAAACTAATGTAATGAATATCACAATTATCATTTACTTTTGTATAGGTCGGGTAACCATCATTTCGAATACAGGCGATAGTTGCTGGAATCGAAAGCCTTTTTGCTACCTGATAAATCCACGTTTCAACCGCTGCAGCTCCTTTTGGCGGTATAGAAAATATTGGCGTGACGGTAAATATTATTTTTTTAATCATTATTAAACAACCCCAATATTTTTATAAAATAACGTAAAAGTATAAAAGATATTAGCTTATTTTTCCAAACTACAAGACTCTTCAATTTCTGATGCTTTCATAAATGGAATAATATCATATTGAATCGCTGTATCATCAGATAAATTATATATGTTAATATCTTCAACATTGTCACGCATAAAGCGGAAAAACGGTAAGATTTTGAATAAATCTCTACTCAACTCCGAAGGCATAGGATTCTTATCTTCGTCATAGAAACGCGAACAACTACCCGTTAAATCCAGGCCGGAACAAATGACCCGCGCATACTTCAGTGAATATGCTATTTGGATTGCAGCAAAGGCAATAGTATGGCATGAGCAATAACCAAGACTAATGTCCTTGCAAAATCCAACCAGACGACCTTTTTTAGACAACGGTACAGAGATCAGCAGTTCTTTGTGAATTTGGCTCAAAATATTAAATTTAATCTTCTTTATAAAACCACCTTTTTCCCGGCGATAAAAAGACCGTAATATAAGACAGTTCTGGCGGATATAAAGTTTATCTTCTTCGGAAGCGTGTTCATAAACGTCAACGTTTACGATGGTATAACGACTTCTCTGGCTAAAATTATAAAAATCATCACGACGCTGATGTAAAAAACGAACATCTGTAAGTACATAAATAAAGGGAACAATATTATGACTTAACAGATATTGCGCAGAACCATTGACAGCAATAATATCCTTTGCACGTAATACCGACAAAGGCGTCTTTTGCGATGTGGGACCAGATAGAAAAATAATAACATCATCAGATGTTTTACTTTTAATCAGGTTTTCAACATCCGTTTTGTCAATGTATCGAATATTCTTCATGATAAACCTGTGAAATAAATAACTCCGTATAAAAATGCCTAACGAAGACGCGTAATGGTGGGATATTTCTGCTTTAGCGTGCTGGTTTTCCTTTCAAACGCCGCATAATATTGCGCATTTTTTTACGATAAACTAAAAGATAATAACCTAGATCCTTAATCTCATTTTTAATACCGTAATGACGCTCTAAATCTATACGGTCTTTCGCTTTCCGTTGCGCTGAAGCACGTTTCCCAGAGAGATCAATAATTCGAACTTCACCATTTTTAATAATGAAGTTACCACGATGAGGATCACCAGAGACCATACCATGTTGATGCAAAGAATGAATTGATTGCTGAATTTTATTTTTTAACTCGTTATCAATATTGGGTATATCACATAACTCTACACCATCAATATACTCGATCAGCATGATATATGTATGGACAAATCGTAAAGTTTTTCGCTCTGCTAATAAATAAAAATCATTGAGAGTATGTAATCCTTCATTTCGCACTTTTTGGGTTTGTTCAAAAAGGCGTTCGTAATAATCTCCTTTTAATAGAGATTTAAAAAAACGCTCGTTGCGTTTAATTTTGGGAGAAAAGACCTTAAGCACCAACTTACCGTAATCGGTGTCAATAAGCATGACTTTTGTATCATCAATAGAACGAAACACTTTGATGATCTTAATATTATAAGACAAAAAGTCATTTAATACATTGAGGTACTTTGAATTGTTGTCATCAGTAAAAACAACAAAATCTTTAACCTTATTTTTCTGAATCATGATAAGCCAATTAAAAGTTATTTACTGTAATATTTTCGGTAAAGATAACGAACCCCTGCTATAATGCCAGTTACGTAATGATGCTGAACTAACAAATGCTTATATCTTTTCTTAAATTCGATAACTGATTTTGCATCTCTGGGGGAGTCATTTTTCCATGGCGAGTTATCTAACGCTATTTTAAAGTATTTTACAGATGGATAAATTGCCCATTTATGCCACGGTTTAGTTGCCCCTGTATAATGGATGAGAAGCGTGTTTTCTGTAATCAACTTTTTATAGTTCTGATGTGTTTTATCTTTTAATTCGCTTTTAATGGTATAAATAGTATTGAATTCACGAGGCAAAAATATTGTCATCCCTTTCAATAAAACATTCATAACATCTTGATCGGGATATTTATAAACATTATCTTTACTCATAAGAATAGATAACGCTTTTTCTGTTAGTTTTGCATTAGCCCATTTTTTTAAGTCTAAATAAACCACTCCTGAATTAAAGTAGCGCCCCCTTAGTTCAGGATCAGACAACCTGGATACCGCCTTTTCCTGCATTGGCTCAACATCTTTAACAACAGCAGCCACCGCTCCGTTTAAATCCAGATGAAGTAATTGGCTAATATCACCCTTACAAACAACATCCGCATCAAGATAAAGTAAGCGATCAAGCGTCAGACCCAATAATTGAAACGCAAACAAACGAAAGTACATTGCTCTTGACCAGACCTGTGTACAAGGCAAGCACTGAAGCTTATCAGTATTAATTCTATAAAGCGTGATTCTTAATTGGTATTGTCTTGCAAGTTTTTCGACCTTTTGAAAAAAATCATCATTATAAACATCAGCAATAATATAAAAATCAAGATTAATATGTCGATTATTTAGGACAATTGATGTGATAGAAATACCTACACCATCAAGATAATTAGCATCGACACCATAGGCAACATTTAAACCTTCAGAAGTATTTTTATTAGTTAGCCTAAAATCCCAGGCTTTAACTTTATCTATCTCTATGGCAGGAAATGAGTCCACAAGGCTACCCTTATATCATTACTTTATAGATTCCCAGTTTAATGCTTTATCTTTTCAATAAAATACAAAAGATAATTGCTAAATCCTTTTATATATCTATGCTTTTTCAGCATATGTTTTGCGCTATACCTTAATTGATTGCTATTGTTTGGTTTCAGCAACGCCGTATTCTTCCATGGCGAAGCATTTTTTGCCTCCATAAAGGCTTGTGATACAGGATAATCCCAGGCCCAATCATGCCAGGGCTTGGTCGGACCAATATAATGGATAAAAATAGTATCGCTGGTTACTGGATTTTTAAAACTTTCTTTGAGTTGGTAATTTAAGCTAAACTGGGTATTGTATTTTATATCAGCAAAAATAAGTTTATCTGCCAGTAGCATATTTAATACATCCTGATCAGGATGTGTTATTTTTTTTACTATCTCCGGATCATTTAACATTGCAATGGCTCGTGCAGAAACCTGCTCAACTGCCCATTGGTGAGTATTGATCAATAAAAAACCAGAGTTAAAATAACCTTTAGCAATCCCCACAACACCTAACGAATGTGCACGTTTTTCCCACCAGTGATTTTGTCCTTCGGTAACAACCATTGCGACTGTATGATCAGGAAACGTAAAATTAATAAGTGGTTCTATAGTTCCCTGACAAATGATATCTGCATCCAGATATAGAACTTTAGGTGTTTTATTAATAAAGTAATCTGCAATAATAAAGCGAAAATAAATTGCATGAGTCCAGTTCTTGGTACTTGGCAATGAACGGAGCCGATCGCCATTAATTAAATATACCTTAATCCTGGTTTTGTATTGCTGAGCCAGAGCATCAAAATATTTTCGCTCATCTTCACAAAAATAGTCTGTGAAAATATGGAAACATAAGCGATTTCCTTCATTATATTTTAATATTGAAGCAATCGAAATTCCGCAACCAAAAAGAAAATTCTTGTCAGTTCCATAAGCAATATCCAGACAAAGACTTTCTGTTTCTACTTTATAATTGTAATCAATAACTGAATTGAGAAACTCAGTCTCCTGGAAAAAAACCTGCTGCATCATTTCCTCCGGGAAATAACAGAAATAATTATCTTGTGTAATCTGTCATAATATTTCTGCTGGTAAAATTTATCGATCGACTCAGGAATTTTTTCATGTTCGATGTGAATTTCACCGGCTATGTATTTATTGAGAAGAGCGACAAAACCGGTCATATCACCCGGTTGATATAAATGACCATTAACATCAGGCTGGATGATGTCAGCAGGCCCGGAGACACAATCTGCACTGATACAAGGAATCCCCCACGATAAGGCTTCAAGCAGAGTCATCGGGAAACCTTCAAAAGATGACGTGAGTAATAACGCACTCACTTTTTTAATATCCTGCTGAACTAATTCCCAGGGATGTTGTTGCCAACCATACCAGACAATTCGATCATCAATATTTAACTCTCTACCATAAGCCTGGCATTTTTCGAAATCGGAACCATCACCCAATACATGAAGTTTCCAGTCACCTTGCACTTGTGATAAGCCATCAAGCAGATCTTTTACTCGTTTCTGACCTTCGAATTTCATGCGTCCGACATAAATGAAGGTTGCCGTTTCGCCTTCTTCGGGTGCTGGAATGACTGAATCTTTCGCTTCGACAGGGTTAAAAATAACGTTTATCGTCGGTTCTGGTACACCCCGGTTAATCATTTGTTGTTTAATACCGGAGCTGATTGCTAAATGATAGTCGGCACAGGTGATATATTCAGCATGTTTTTTATGATCTAAAGAAAAATGCGGCCATGAAAATACAGGTACATCAACTCCAGATTTTTTACGCGCTTTTTCCGCATACAAACATGAGATCACATCAATACAAATAACAACATCTGGCTGATAATTCTGAAGCCATTTGCTTAAAGCATGAATATGCTTCGCGCGACGTAAAAAACCTAAGCGAATGTTGGAAAATGAACACGAGTACTTAATACCTTCCAGCCATCCCTTATCCATTTTGTCATTCCGGCAAAAGAAAAACATTTCACTTTGGATATGTTGTTGTCTGAAGGTGGTAATAACATCTCGAATGACTGTTTCCATACCACCAAACCCTGAAACAGCTTCGCCGATAAACGCTATTTTCATAGGAACTCTCATTAATTGAGTAAAACTCACTGTTTTAACGGTTTTATTTGTCTATAAAATCAGAAACAATTGTTGACATCATTTTATCAGGACTGAATTTATATAAACTATCATAATCCATTGGTTTAACAGATGAGTTAATAAAATACTCTAACTTATCCCAATCATCATGACCTATTATAAAAAAGCGAGACTCACTATAGATTTCTGAATCAAGTATATTT
>NZ_PTRD01000059.1:0-210 GCF_002965005.1 Escherichia sp. MOD1-EC7011 | reverse complement strand
TGTAGTGGTCAACAAAAACTGGCCACAGCTTTAGAGTTTTTCCAGAACAATCGTTCTGATTCATTCGGCGTCAAACCACCATTATATTGATGAGGTCTGAGCTGGCTGTAATATCCTGTGATGTAATTCGTTATTGCCGTGCTGGCTTCACTAAAATTCGCGTAGCCATTATCCGGTACCCACTCTGTTTTCAGGCTTCTGAAGAACCGT
>NZ_PTRD01000005.1:0-5224 GCF_002965005.1 Escherichia sp. MOD1-EC7011 | reverse complement strand
GTATGGATGCGGCGGGTCTGCCGGGGTGAGCCGGTTGCCCGTTCCGGGAAACTGCCGACACGGGCACCGCCGTTACTGCGTCAGCTGGCCGCCATCGGGAATAACCTGAATCAGACGGCGAGGAAGGTGAACAGCGGGCAGTGGTCTTCCGGTGACCGGGTTCAGGTGGTGGCCGCACTGATGGCCATCGAGAGAGAGTTGCGCAGCTTACGGCAGGTCGTCAGGGAACAGGGAGCGCGGGATGATTGTTAAATTTCATGCCAGGGGAAAAGGCAGTGGCAGTGGTCCGGTTGATTACCTGCTGGGAAGGGAGCGTAACCGGGAAGGGGCAACGGTGCTTCAGGGTAATCCGGAAGAAGTCCGGGAACTCATCGATGCCACGCCATTTGCGAAGAAATACACGTCAGGTGTTCTGTCGTTCGCGGAGAAGGAGCTGCCGCCGGGAGGACGTGAAAAAGTGATGGCGAGCTTTGAGCGCGTACTGATGCCCGGTCTCGAAAAGAATCAGTACAGCATCCTGTGGGTGGAGCACCAGGACAAGGGACGGCTTGAGCTGAATTTTGTCATTCCGAACATGGAGCTGCAGACCGGAAAACGCCTCCAGCCGTACTACGACCGGGCAGACAGACCGAGAATTGATGCCTGGCAGACGCTGGTTAATCACCATTACGGGTTGCATGACCCGAACGCCCCGGAGAACCGCCGGACGCTGACACTCCCTGATAACCTGCCGGAAACGAAACAGGCGCTTGCTGAGGGTGTTACTCGTGGGATAGACGCACTTTACCATGCCGGAGAGATAAAAGACCGTCAGGATGTGATTCAGGCGCTCACAGAGGCGGGGCTTGAAGTGGTCAGGGTGACGCGAAGCAGTATCAGCATTGCAGACCCGAACGGCGGGAGGAATATCAGACTGAAAGGAGCATTTTATGAGCAATCTTTTACAGACGGGCGCGGAGTTCGAGAAAAAGCTGAAAGAGAGAGCCGCATCTACAGAGAAAATGCTGAACGACGAGTTCAGGAGGCTCGGCGAATCTGTCAGCGAGGCTGTGACCTCAAACGAGACGAAAATCAGAGACGCTATAGCCCTGTTCACAGCCTCGACAGAGGAATCGCTGAAAAAACACCGGGAAGGGGTGAACGAGGCGATGATGCAGCACAGGAAGGACGTGTTAAAGCTGGCAGGGAATACGGGCATGATGTTACTGGGGATAGCCTTTCTCCTGTTAACCATGAGTGGTGGGACGCTCTGGTATCTCGGCGGGAGGATACAGGCGAACCTGGAAGAAATCAGGAAGCAGGAAGAGACATTGCAGAAACTGAACGCGAAGACATGGGGCGTGGAGTTTGTGCAGGACGGGAACAGGAAATTCCTTGTCCTTCCGTACGGGAAATCAGCGGAGGTGATTCCCTTTCAGGGGAAAGAGTGGGTACATCTGAAGGAGTGACACAGAGTGACAGAGCTGGAAACACATTTGCTGAACGCCTTAGAGCAGCTGCAACAGGACTATATGCAGCGGCTGAGCGAATGGGAGAGCGCCTTCGTGGAATTGCAGAAGATGTTTTCGCTTACGCAACGGGACAACGCGATGCTGAACGAGCGGGTCATGAAGTTGAGTCAGCAGGTGCAGCACTTGAGCGAGCAGACAGAACGCTTGAGCCAGTTATACAGCGAGAACTGGAGATAAGAGAGGAACGGTTGATACAGGAGCGCGAACATGCTTTATCCCTGGAACGGGAACGCCAGCTGGAAATACAGGAGCGCACGCTGGATGGCCCTTCGCTGGGATGGTGAAACTATGAAAAATGGCAGGTTCAGCAGATTGAGATGAGTTAATGTGAGCTGTACCATTTGATTGCATAGGTATTCATGCGGTTAAAATTTATCAGGCGCGATCGCGGCAGTTTTTCGGGTGGTTTGTTGTTATTTTTACCTGTCTGCTGCCGTGATCGCGATGAACATGTTTTAGCAGTGCGCATAAAATGGGGTTATGTTAAATGTGATTGATATCTATAGATATCAGACTAACTATTTATTTTGTACATGGTGTTAAAATTGGTAATGATTAGAATGGCTATGACTTATAAATGTTTATCATGCCATTGGTGTAAAACTATTCCTAAATGTAGTGATGCTTTAGTTGATGGAGTGAGCGCCTTTAGTCGGTGCCCAAATTGCGATTCTATTTTGGTTGATGAAAAAAAAGCCAACATCATTAACTCGGTTATTGCAAATATAATATTCAAAATAAAATCGTAAATGATTTTATTATTTGTGTGATCGTTTGCGTTTTTGTTGGCTTGTTATTATGTGGAGGTTAAAATGTTGGAGCAAGTTAAAGATTTTTTAGGTGATTCCTATAATCCACAAACTGGTGAGTTTAATGCAGAAAAGGCAAGGGCAGAGGCTGAGGAACATAAGGACAAATTTAATATAATTCTTTGTGGAGCTACAGGAGTTGGTAAAAGTTCTTTGGTTAATGCAGTTTTTGGCGAGGAGATTGTTAAGTCAGGAGTGGGAAGTCCAGTTACCCAGCATTTAGAAAAAATCACTGTTCCAAGAAAAGGGCTGGTGTTGTGGGATACAAAAGGTATTGAGTCAAAAGATTATGAAAATACCATAAATCAGTTAAAGAATGATATTCTTCATGCATTCAATGACTCATCTCATGAAGACGATGTGCCTCATTTAGGGTGGGTTTGTATTGATTCGTCAGGTGCAAGGATAGAAGAAAGAGATATTGAGATAATTGGTATTTTAAGAGAAAAAGAAATACCTGTAGTTGTTGTGTTTACAAAAATACTTGGCGATGAGTCTGCCGATTTTATAGAGGCAGCCATTAGTGAAATTA
The DNA here is from genome assembly GCF_002965005.1 of Escherichia sp. MOD1-EC7011. Classification (NCBI taxonomy): domain Bacteria; kingdom Pseudomonadati; phylum Pseudomonadota; class Gammaproteobacteria; order Enterobacterales; family Enterobacteriaceae; genus Escherichia; species Escherichia sp. MOD1-EC7011. Next base: position 2,372 of record NZ_PTRD01000005.1, on the reverse strand, counting down.
ATGCTCATCATGGTGATTTTATTAATGGTAGGTATGTAAAAGTAAATTCAAGAGAGCGGAAAATACTTAATATTTCTATCCCTGTTAGTGGTCTTGATGATTTAGTAGATATTAGTTTTAAGGCGTTACCAGAATCTAAGAGTCGTGCCAGGCAAGCCTTAAAAAAGGCTCAAATGGTTAAAATGGAGGAGCGACTGGAGGCCATGAAGGATGGTGCAAAATTAATTGTTCATACATCATCTGTAGCTGCTGGGGTGGTTGGTGCAACTCCTGTGCCAGGCTCTGATGCTCCGCTTATTGCTGGAGTGCAGAGTACAATGATATACAAGATTAATTCTGAATTCGAACTTGATATAACAACATCAGCATCAGCGAGTATTATTAGTGGGATACTTGGAGTTACCGCGGTAGCACAGGTGGGTAAGACCATTGTATCTAATGTTTTAAAATTCATTCCTGGTGTGGGTTCCGTTGTTGGGGGGGCAATATCAGCAGCTACAGCAGTTGGTATTACTGAGGCTATTGGTCATGCATATATTCAAGTTCTGGCTAGTTATTATGATAAAACGACTGGGAAAGTCCTCCTTCCAGAGAGTGTTAGTGTAGTTTTGGATTTGTTTAAGAAATACTTCACATATAAAAAGTAATTTATGGGTGAATATGTTTTACCACTCTGGTGATAAATATATTCTTAATACGGCCTCCAGTTATGGATTTAGTTGATACAACTTAAACGAAGTTATGTGAGATAGAGGATTGCTTCGTTTGTATTTGCATCAAGTTGGCATAGATGAAAAGGATCTCCTTGAGATCCTTTGAAAGGCGTCGTAATCTCTTCCGCTGTAAACGAAAAAACCGCCTGGGGAGGCGGTTTTTCGAAGGTTAAGTCAGTTGGGGACTGCTTAACCGGGTAACTGGCTTCAGCAGAGCACAGATACCAAAACTGTCCTTCCAGTGTAGCCGTAGTTAGGCCATCACTTCAAGAACTCTGTAGTACTGATTAAACATCAATGCTCTGCGAATCCAGTTACCAATGGCTGCTGCCAGTGGCGATAAGTCGTGTCTTTCCGGGTTGGACTCAAGACGATAGTTACCGGATAAGGCGCAGCGGTCGGGCTGAACGGGGGGTTCGTGCACACAGCCCAGCTTGGAGCGAACGACCTACACCGGGCCGAGATACCAACAGCGTGAGCTATGAGAAAGCGCCACGCTTCCCGAAGGGAGAAAGGCGGACAGGTATCCGGTAAACGGCAGGGTCGGAACAGGAGAGCGCACGAGGGAGCTTCCAGGGGGAAACGCCTGGTATCTTTATAGTCCTGTCGGGTTTCGCCACCTCTGACTTGAGCGTCGATTTTTGTGATGCTCGTCAGGGGGGCGGAGCCTATGGAAAAACGCCATCGGCGTGGCCTTTCTCTCGCCCTTTGTCTTTTTGCGCACATGTTCTTTCCGGCGCTATCCCCTGATCCTGTGGATAACCGTATTACCGCCTTTGAGTGAGCTGATACCGCTCGCCGCAGTCGAACGACCGAGCGTAGCGAGTCAGTGAGCGAGGAAGCGGAAGAGCACCTGAACTGGCATTTTCTCCTTACGCATCTGTGCGGTATTTCACACCGCATATGGCGCTGTTTTCTTACAATTCGCACTGATGCCGCATAGTATAAGCCAGTATACACTCCGCTATCGCTACGTGACTGGGTCAGGGCTGCGCCCCGACACCCCCTAAAACCTGCTGACGCGCCCTGACGGGCTTGTCTGCTCCCGGCATCCGCTCACAGACAAGCTGTGACCGTCTCCGGGAGCTGCATGTGTCAGAGGTTTTCACTGTCATCCCCGAAACGTGCGAGGCAACTGCGGTAAAGCTCATCGGCGTGGTCGTGAAGCGATTCACAGATATCTGCCTGTTCATCCGCGTCCAGTTCGTTGAGCTTCTCCAGCAGCGTTAATGTCTGGCCTCTGATGAAGCGCGCCATGTTAAGGGCGGTTTTTTCCTGTTTAGTCACTGATGCCTCCGTGTAAGGGGGATTACTGTTCGTGGGGGGTAATGATACCGATGAAACGCGAGAGGATGCTCACGATACGGGTTACTGATGATGAACATGCCCGGTTACTGGAGCGCTGTGAGGGTAAACAGCTGGCGGTATGGATGCGGCGGGTCTGCCTGGGGGGGCCGGGTGCCCGTTCCGGGGAACTGCCGACACTGGCACCGCCGTTACTGCGTCAGCTGGCCGCCCTCGGGGATAACCTGAATCAGACGGCGGGGGAGGGGAACAGCGGGGAGGGGGCTTCCGGGGACCGGGGTCAGGGGGGGGCCGCACTGATGGCCATCGGGAGAGAGGTGCGCAGCTTACGGCAGGGCGGCGGGGAGAAGGGGG
>NZ_PTRD01000058.1:0-221 GCF_002965005.1 Escherichia sp. MOD1-EC7011 | reverse complement strand
AAAATCCTGAAATTCAGGGTTGACTCTGAAAGAGGAAAGCGTAATATACGCCACCTCGCGACAGTGAGCTGAAAGCCGCGTCGCAACTGCTCTTTAACAATTTATCAGACAATCTGTGTGGGCACTCGAAGATACGGATTCTTAACGTCGCAAGACGATAAATGAATACCAAGTCTCAAGAGTGAACACGTAATTCATTACGAAGTTTAATTCTTTGAGCA
>NZ_PTRD01000057.1:0-16690 GCF_002965005.1 Escherichia sp. MOD1-EC7011 | reverse complement strand
GCCGCAGGCAACGGCCCGAAGGGTGAGGAGCGAAGCGACGAATAATCCTTCCCCCACCACCATTACTTCCTGAAAATACTCTTCTAAACCAATTTACTAACCATTTATTTCTTGTTGTCACACAGAATTCGTCATGCCTGTTTTTAGGTCTGCACACTTTTACACAAAACAAAAAACCCCGCCGAAGCAGGGTCTATGTGAACTAAATTTCGCTTAGTGGCGAGCACGCACCAGCTGATATTTCCGTGTCAGATACTCCACCGGTACGCTCCAGATGTGCACCAGACGCGAGAACGGGAACAGCAGGAATAACGTCATCCCCAGCACCAGGTGCAAACGGAAAATAAACGCGACACCATCAAGGTGCTGAGAAGCGCCACCGTGGAAGGTCACTACCGACTGCGCCCAGCCAACCAGTTTCATCATCTCGCTGCCGTCCATATGCTGGGCGGAGAACGGAATGGTCAGCAGCCCCAGCGCACACTGGATAACGAGCAGCGACAAGATCAGGATATCTGCTCCGGTAGTCGTTGCACGCACGCGCGGGCTGAACAGGCGGCGTTTTAGCAACAGCACACCGCCAATCAGGCACAGCACGCCGCTGGCACCACCAGCAAACATCGCCATTTTCTGTTTCACTTCAATCGGCAACCACGCTTCATACATCCAGTGCGGCGTCAGCATACCGAAGAAGTGACCGACAAAAATCCCCAGAATTCCGATATGGAACAGGTTAGACGCAAGGTTCATCCCTTTGCGATCCAGCATCTGGCTGGACGCCGCGCGCCAGGTGTACTGCCCGTAGTCATAGCGCAGCCAGCTACCAATCAGGAAGACCGCCCCGGCAATGTACGGGTAGATATCAAAGAAGAACATATTCAGGAATTGCATTAGTGCTGTCCTCCGGTGGTGATATTCAGATATTGCGGCGCGACGGCACCGGCAAAGCGACGCTGATGAGCAGTGATTGCCGAATCACCGCAGCCTTTGTCAGCAAAGAATTTAACCTGCTCTTCTTCCCAGACGGCATCCAGCGCCTGCGGCGTATCATCGCGCGCTTCATCGGCAATTTTTTCCGCCACTTTGTCGCTGTCGATAGCGGTATTCGCCAGTTTCAGCAGCAGATCAAACAGCACTGCATAACGGCTTTCACGCTGTTGCAGACGAGCACTTAGCAACGCCAGAATCGGCGCGATATCTTTCAAACCTTCCACGGCTTCGCTTTGCGGCAGCTGCGCCAGGTACTCCAGATACAGCGGCAGATGATCCGGCAGTTCACGACTGTTTAACTGCAAGCCGTGCTGCTCGTACTGCGCCAGCAAATCCACCATCGCCTGACCACGATCGCGGGATTCGCCGTGCACATGTTCAAACAGTAACAGCGACGTGGCACGACCACGGTCGAACAGTTCGCTGTACTGCGCCTGAGCGTCCAGCGGATCCATCGCAGTTAAATCGCGCAGGAAAATGCCCAGCGCATGGGCATCCTCTTTTGACAGATTTTCCGACGCGGCAATCGCCTCAAACATCTCTTGTTGATGCTGCCATAAGGCAGCATCCGGATATTCAAGGAGACGCGATACAATCACGAGTTCGATCATGGATGCGGCTCCGTTTTACTGGTCACGTCGATGGCATCGATACGACGGCTGTTGAACAGATTGAATTTGGTATCTGAACCGTGGCAGCCGTCACCAAAGGTAAAGCCGCAACCATTTTTCTCCGGGAAGGCTTCCCGCGCCAGTTCACGATGGCTGCTCGGCACCACAAAGCGATCTTCATAGTTTGCAATCGCCAGATAACGGTACATCTCCTGTGCCTGGGCTTCGGTCAGGCCGACCTCTTCCAGCGCACGGGTATCAACTTTACCGTCAACGGTTTCAGCTCGTTTGTAATGACGCATTGCCAGCATACGTTTCAACGCGAGCAGTACCGGTTGGGTATCACCGGCGGTCAGCAGATTCGCCAGGTACTGAACCGGGATACGCAGGCTTTCTACGTCTGGCAAAATGCCGTTGTTGCCCAGTTCGCCCGCGTCTGCCGCAGACTGAATCGGTGACAGAGGCGGCACGTACCAGACCATCGGCAATGTGCGATATTCCGGATGCAGCGGCAGCGCCAGTTTCCATTCCATCGCCATTTTATACACCGGCGACTGTTGTGCGGCTTCAATAACGCTCAGCGGAATACCGTCTTTAATCGCTTGCTCGATGACTTTCGGATCGTTCGGATCGAGGAACACTTCCAGCTGACGCTGGTAGAGATCTTTCTCGTTCTCGGTGCTGGCTGCACGTTCAATAGCGTCGGCATCGTACAACAGCACGCCAAGATAACGGATACGACCCACACAGGTTTCTGAGCACACCGTCGGCTGACCGGCTTCAATACGCGGATAGCAGAAGATGCACTTCTCAGATTTACCGCTCTTCCAGTTGAAGTAGATTTTTTTGTACGGGCATCCGGTGATGCACATACGCCAGCCACGGCATTTATCCTGATCGATCAGTACGATGCCATCTTCTTCACGTTTGTAGATAGCCCCGCTCGGACAGGTCGCCACACATGCCGGGTTGAGGCAGTGTTCGCACAGACGCGGCAAATACATCATGAAGGTGTTTTCGAACTGGCTATACATCGCCTTCTGGATGTTGTCGAAGTTCTTGTCTTTCGCCAGTTTGTCAAACTCGCCGCCCAGGTCATCTTCCCAGTTCGGCCCTTTTTCGATTTTCGCCATCCGTTCGCCAGTAATCAGCGAACGCGGACGGGCAATCGGCTGCGATTTGCTGCCTTCCGGCGCGGTATGCAGGTTCTGATAATCAAAATCGAACGGCTCGTAATAATCGTCGATCCCCGGCAAATGCGGGTTGGCGAAGATTTTACCCAGCAGCATCGCGCGGTTACCCATACGCGGTTGCAGTTTGCCGTTGATTTTACGGATCCAACCGCCTTTGTATTTTTCCTGGTTTTCCCAGTCGGTCGGGAACCCCTGACCCGGCTTGGTTTCCACGTTGTTGAACCACGCGTACTCAACGCCTTCGCGGCTGGTCCAGACGTTTTTACAGGTAACTGAACAGGTGTGGCAGCCGATGCACTTATCGAGATTCAGCACCATGCCGACTTGTGAACGAATTTTCATTTTACGCTCTCCTGTACCTGGTCATTGCCTTCGCCATCTAACCAGTCAATGTTCTTCATCTTACGCACTACAACAAACTCATCGCGGTTAGAACCTACGGTGCCGTAGTAGTTAAAGCCGTATGCCAGATGGGCATAGCCACCGATCATATGCGTCGGTTTCGGCGTGATACGGGTGACCGAGTTATGAATCCCCCCACGCTGCTGCGTGATTTCCGAACCCGGCAGGTTAACGATACGTTCCTGCGCGTGGTACATCATGGTCATCCCTGCCGGAACACGCTGGCTGACAACCGCACGGGCAGTCAGCGCACCATTGCTGTTGAAGACTTCAATCCAGTCGTTGTCGGCAATACCCAAATCTTTAGCATCGGCTTCGCTCAGCCAGACCACCGGACCACCGCGACCTAAAGTCAGCATCAGCAGGTTGTCGCTGTAAGTGGAATGGATCCCCCACTTCTGGTGTGGCGTCAGGAAGTTCAGGGCTTTTTCCGGGTTACCGTTGGATTTCTGTCCCATCACTTCTTTCACCGAACGGGTATCGATCGGCGGACGATAAACCAGCAGGCTTTCACCGAAATCACGCATCCACTGATGATCCTGATACAGCTGCTGACGACCAGAGAGCGTGCGCCACGGAATTAGCTCGTGAACGTTGGTGTAACCGGCGTTGTAAGAAACGTGTTCATCTTCCAGACCAGACCAGGTCGGGCTGGAGATAATTTTGCGCGGCTGTGCCTGAATATCGCGGAAGCGGATCTTCTCGTCTTCTTTATTCAGCGCCAGATGCGTATGGTCACGACCGGTAAACTCGCTCAGTGCCGCCCAGGCTTTCACGGCTACCTGACCGTTGGTTTCCGGTGCCAGCGTCAGGATCATCTCTGCCGCATCAATTGCGGTGTTGAGCATTGGCTGGCCTTTCGCCGGGCCTTCAGCCTTGGTGTAGTTGAGCTTACGCAGCAGATCCATCTCACTCTGGGTGTTCCAGGCAATCCCTTTACCGCCGTTACCGATTTTCTCCATCAGCGGGCCGATAGAGGTAAAGCGTTCGTAAGTGGCCGGATAATCACGCTCAACCACCATAATATGCGGTGCGGTTTTACCTGGGATCAGATCGCATTCGCCTTTTTTCCAGTCTTTCACATCCAGCGGCTGCGCCAGTTCGGCGGCGGAGTCGTGCTGGATTGGCAGCGTAACGATGTCGGTTTCTTTACCCAGATGACCGACGCACACTTCGGAGAATTTTTTCGCGATGGCTTTGTAGATTTCCCAGTCGCTTTTCGCTTCCCAGGCCGGATCGACCGCCGCAGACAGCGGGTGAATAAACGGATGCATATCCGAAGTATTCATGTCGTCTTTTTCGTACCAGGTCGCCGTCGGCAAAATGATGTCGGAATAGAGACAGGTGCTCGACAGACGGAAGTCCAGCGTCACCACCAGATCCAGCTTGCCTTCCAGACCGTTATCCTGCCAGTCCACTTCTTCCGGCTTCACGCCGCCCTGCTGCCCCAGATCTTTACCCTGGATACCGTGTTCCGTCCCCAGCAGGTACTTGAGCATAAACTCATGACCTTTACCGGAAGAGCCCAGCAGGTTAGAACGCCAGATAAACAGGTTACGCGGATGGTTTTTGCCGTTTTCCGGCTGTTCCGCAGCAAAACGGATTGAACCCTCTTTCAGGGATTTCACCGTATAGTCCACCGGATTCATCCCCGCTTTTTCTGCTTCGCGGGCGATAGTCAGCGGGTTAGTGCCTAACTGCGGCGCAGAGGGCAGCCAGCCCATACGTTCTGCACGAACGTTGAAGTCGATCAGGTGTCCGGTATAGCGGGATTTATCCGCCATCGGCGACAGCAACTCTTCTGCGGTCACGGTTTCATAACGCCACTGGCTGGAGTGGTTATAAAAGTAAGAGGTGCTGTTCATGTGACGCGCCGGACGCTGCCAGTCGAGAGCAAATGCCAGCGGCTGCCAGCCAGTTTGCGGACGCAGTTTTTCCTGACCTACGTAGTGTGCCCAACCGCCACCGCTCTGACCAACGCAGCCGCAGAAAATCAGCATGTTGATCAGACCGCGATAGTTCATATCGAGGTGATACCAGTGGTTCAGACCGGCACCAACAATGATCATTGAACGACCGTGCGTCTTATCAGCGTTGTCGGCAAATTCACGGGCAATGCGGATAATCTGGCTACGAGAAACACCGGTGATCTGCTCGGCCCAGGCCGGGGTATAGGCTTTCACGTCGTCATAGCTGGTTGCGCAGTTAACGTCGTTCAGACCACGCTCCAGGCCGTAGTTTGCCAGCGTCAAATCATAAACGGTGGTCACCAGTGCGGTGCTGCCATCAGCCAGTTGCAGGCGTTTTACCGGCAGCTTGTGCAGCAGAATGTTTTCCAGCTCCACTTTGTTGAAGTGTTCCGTGCCGTCGCCGCCAAAGTACGGGAAGCCCACTTCGGCAATCTCATCCTGACTACCCAGCAGACTCAGTTGCAGTTCGGTTTCTTCGCCGGTTTTGCCATCGCGCTGCTCAAGATTCCATTTGCCCTTCTCGCCCCAACGGAAGCCAATAGAACCGTTCGGCGCAACCATTTCACCTTGCGTATTAAAGGCGACGGTTTTCCATTCCGGGTTGTTTTCCTGACCCAGCGAATCAACCAGATCGGCGGCACGCAGCATACGACCCGCAGCGTAATAACCGTCGCGCTCTTCCAGCATTACCAGCATCGGCATGTCGGTGTAGCGACGCACATAATCGGTGAAATACTGGCTTGGGTTATCGAGATGGAATTCACGCAGCATCACGTGACCCATTGCCAGCGCCATTGCTGCGTCGGTGCCCTGTTTCGGTGCCAGCCACAGATCGCACAGTTTGGCGATTTCAGCGTAGTCCGGCGTGACGGCAACGGTTTTGGTGCCTTTGTAACGCACTTCGGTAAAGAAGTGAGCGTCCGGGGTACGGGTCTGCGGAACGTTAGAGCCCCAGGCGATGATATAGCTGGAGTTGTACCAGTCAGCGGATTCCGGTACGTCAGTTTGCTCGCCCCAGGTTTGCGGAGACGCAGGAGGCAGGTCGCAGTACCAGTCATAGAAGCTTAAGCAAGTACCGCCAATTAGCGAGAGATAGCGCGTACCCGATGCGTAAGAAACCATCGACATTGCCGGAATTGGCGAGAAGCCAGCGACACGATCCGGGCCGTAGTTTTTGATGGTGTAAACGTTAGACGCGGCGATCAGTTCGTTCACTTCCTGCCAGGAAGAACGAACAAAACCACCGCGTCCACGCGCCTGCTTAAAGCTTTTCGCTTTATCGGCGTCTTCGATAATAGAAGCCCATGCCTCAACCGGATCGCTATGCTGCGCCTTCGCTTCACGCCACATTTTCATCAGGCGTTTGCGCATCATCGGGTATTTCAGACGGTTGGCGCTATAGAGATACCAGGAGTAGCTGGCACCGCGCGGGCAGCCGCGAGGTTCATGGTTTGGCAGATCCGGACGAGTACGCGGATAGTCAGTCTGCTGGGTTTCCCAGGTCACCAGACCGTTTTTAACGTAGATTTTCCAGCTGCAGGAGCCGGTGCAGTTTACCCCGTGGGTAGAGCGGACAATTTTGTCATGCTGCCAACGCTGGCGATATCCATCCTCCCAGTCACGGTTGGTATCGAGAAGCTGGCCATGCCCATCGGCAAAGGTATCACCCTTCTGTTTGAAGTAGCGAAACCGGTCCAGGAATTTACTCATCGGTTTTCTCCTGTGGGAGCCTGTCGGCTCTCTGATAAATCGACATTGCTAATGTTTAAAACGAAGGTAACGCTCTGAAACGTCGTGGGAATTGATAACGATCAAGAGTGGTGGGGATGAAAAATAAAGTAAATTCCTAATATACCTCTTTGGGGTAATTAATATTTATCATCCAACTTATTGTAAATTAATGTTTTTTACATCCAATGTCATTTAATCACTTCGGATTTTTATACAGATGGGTATTAAGGAGTATCCCCCATGGATGACATATTAATGGTGCTTAATTGACGCCGTTGAAATAATCATCTCTCTATAAGTATGTTGTAACTAAATAACAAATAAAAAAAGCGCGACATTATGCCGCGCAAAGGATAATCAAATATTACGATTTATTTTTTAGAATGCCGACCATATACCGCCCAGGTAATTACTACGCAGGCGATATAGAAAATCAAAAATACTTTCATTGCACCGACTGGCGACCCTGTTAATGCCAGTGAGCTACCGAACGCTTTCGGGATAAAGAAGCCACCGATAGCGCCAATCGCGGAGATGAAGCCCAGCGCCGCCGCAGTGTCGGTTGCCGCTTCACGCATGGCACGTTCGTCAGAACCGCCTTCTGCTTTCACGCGATCCATCGTCAGTTTACGGAAGATCACGGAAATCATCTGGAAGGTGGAACCACTACCCAGCCCCGCCGTCAGGAACAGCGCCAGGAAGACCGCAAAGAATGCCATGAAGTTTCCGCCTTGCCCGTCAGTCGGTAAGGTGAGGAACAGCAGACCACTGAAAATCGCCATCAGCACGAAGTTCACCAGCGTGACCCGAGTACCGCCGAGACGGTCAGACAATGCTCCCCCCGCAGAACGCGCCAGTGCGCCAATAAACGGTCCGAAGAAGGCGTAGTGCAGGATCTGTACATCCGGAAACTGCGTTTTAGACAGCATGGCAAAACCCGCAGAGAAACCGATGAAGGAACCGAAGGTTGCCAGATACAGCAGGCTCATAATCCACAGATGACCCCGTTTGAGTACTGGCAACTGCTCCTTGATAGAGGCTTTCGAGGTAGCAAGGTCGTTCATGCCAAACCACGCTGCAATGGTGAAGATGGCGAGGAACGGCACCCATACCCAGGACGCGTTAGCCAGATACAACTCGGTGCCATCCGGCTGTGTTACGCCCTGGCTGCCAAATGCAGCAAAAATTGACAGTGATACCACCAGCGGAGCAACCAGCTGCATGACGCTAACGCCCATGTTGCCCAGACCACCATTCAGCCCCAGTGCACCACCCTGCTTCTGCTTGGGAAAGAAGAAGCTAATGTTTGCCATACTGGATGCGAAGTTCGCGCCAGCAAAGCCGCACAGCAGAGAAATGATGATGAATATGCTGTATGGCGTAGTGGTATCCTGCACGGCAAAACCCAGCCAGACGCAAGGAATAATGAGAATGCCGGTGCTGAACGCCGTCCAGCGACGACCACCGAAGATTGGAACCATAAAGGAGTATGGCACACGCAATAATGCGCCAGAAACCGAAGGTAGTGCGGTCAAAAGAAACAGCTGATCGGTCGTAAAATTAAAGCCGACTTTCGGTAAATTTACCGCGACGGCACTGAATAACATCCATACACAAAACGCCAGTAGCAGACAGGGAACGGAAATCCACAGATTGCGGCTGGCTATACGCTGGCCGCGCTGTTGCCAGAACGCAGGATCTTCCGGTCGCCAATCAGTAATGACAGCTCCAGTAGCCCTTTCGGGGGCGGATGAGTGACTCATAGACACCTCTGATACTCGTTTCGATGTCTGCCACCTTAGTGTCTGTAGCCAAAGGTAATTTGATGTAAATCAAACGATAAGATAACTTTATCTATCATTGATATTTATGATTACCCATAGTGAGTACGGAGATTTCATAAAAATTATGAGATTTTTCACAGTACTGTAAAATCCCTACCCTTACTGATGTAAATCGACTAACCACACGGCAAATAAGGAGTAACTCTTTCCAGGTATGGGTATACTTCAGCCAATAGCCGAGAATAACGCCATTCCAGAATGTATCGTCACATTCATTAAGGTTATTGCTCATTCAAAGCCTGAAGGAAGAGGTTTACATGCTTAAACGTTGTCTCTCTCCGCTCACCCTGGTTAATCAGGTTGCGCTTATTGTTTTGCTTTCTACCGCTATTGGACTGGCGGGGATGGCGGTTTCTGGCTGGCTGGTACAAGGCGTTCAGGGCAGCGCCCATGCTATTAACAAAGCGGGATCGCTGCGTATGCAAACTTACCGGCTACTGGCGGCAGTACCATTAAGCGAGAAAGACAAGCCCTTAATCAAAGAGATGGAACAAACGGCATTTAGCACCGAATTAACTCGAGCAGCAGAACGAGACGGGCAACTGGCGCAATTACAGGGGTTGCAGGATTACTGGCGCCATGAGCTGATTCCTGCGCTGCTACACGCACAAAGCCGCGAAACGGTGTCGGCTGACGTCAGCCAGTTTGTCGCCGGGCTTGATCAGTTGGTGTCTGGTTTTGACCGCACCACAGAAATGCGCATTGAGACGGTCGTACTGGTTCATCGGGTGATGGCTGTGTTTATGGCACTTCTGCTGGTATTTACCATCATATGGCTGCGGGCACGGCTGCTACAGCCGTGGCGGCAATTGCTGGCGATGGCGAGTGCCGTCAGCCATCGCGATTTTACCCAGCGGGCGAATATCAGCGGGCGCAACGAAATGGCAATGCTCGGAACGGCACTGAACAATATGTCTGCGGAACTGGCGGAGAGTTATGCCGTACTTGAGCATCGGGTACAGGAGAAAACCGCCGGGCTGGAGCATAAAAATCAAATACTCTCGTTTTTGTGGCAGGCTAACCGTCGTTTGCATTCTCGCGCCCCACTGTGTGAACGCCTGTCACCTGTACTCAACGGATTGCAAAATTTAACCCTGCTGCGTGATATCGAACTGCGTGTATATGACACTGAAGATGAAGAGAATCATCAGGAGTTCACCTGCCAGCCGGATATGACCTGCGACGACAAAGGCTGCCAACTCTGCCCACGCGGGGTATTACCCGTTGGTGATCGCGGCACTACCCTGAAATGGCGACTGGCAGATTCCCATATGCAGTACGGCATTTTGCTGGCGACCCTGCCTCAGGGGCGCCATCTGAGCCATGATCAACAGCAACTGGTGGATACGCTGGTTGAACAATTAACCGCCACTCTGGCGCTGGATCGCCATCAGGAACGCCAGCAGCAGTTGATCGTGATGGAAGAGCGTGCCACCATTGCGCGCGAACTACATGATTCTATTGCCCAATCTCTCTCTTGTATGAAGATGCAGGTGAGTTGTTTACAGATGCAAGGCGACGCACTGCCAGAAAGCAGCCGCGAACTGTTAAGCCAGATCCGTAACGAACTGAATGCGTCATGGGCGCAGTTGCGTGAGTTGCTCACCACATTCCGTTTGCAGCTCACAGAACCGGGATTACGCCCGGCACTGGAGGCAAGTTGTGAAGAGTACAGCGCCAAATTTGGCTTCCCGGTGAAGCTGGATTACCAGTTGCCACCGCGTCTGGTGCCCTCGCATCAGGCAATCCATCTGTTGCAAATTGCCCGTGAGGCATTAAGTAACGCCCTCAAACATTCGCAAGCGAGCGAGGTCGTTGTGACGGTGGCGCAAAACGATAATCAGGTCAAACTGACCGTCCAGGATAACGGCTGCGGGGTGCCTGAAAATGCCATCCGCAGCAATCACTACGGCATGATAATTATGCGTGACCGTGCGCAAAGTCTGCGTGGCGACTGTCGCGTCCGCCGTCGTGAATCAGGTGGCACCGAAGTGGTGGTCACTTTTATTCCCGAAAAAACTTTCACAGACGTCCAAGGAGATATCCATGAGTAATCAGGAACCGGCTACTATCCTGCTGATCGACGATCACCCGATGCTGCGAACTGGCGTAAAACAGCTTATCAGCATGGCCCCCGATATCACTGTGGTTGGCGAAGCGAGCAATGGCGAGCAGGGTATTTTACTTGCGGAATCTCTCGATCCTGATCTGATTCTGCTTGATCTGAATATGCCCGGCATGAACGGTCTGGAAACGCTGGATAAACTGCGCGAAAAATCTTTATCCGGTCGCATTGTGGTATTCAGCGTCTCTAATCATGAAGAGGACGTTGTCACCGCGCTGAAACGCGGCGCAGATGGTTATCTGTTAAAAGATATGGAGCCGGAAGATCTGTTGAAAGCGTTACACCAGGCTGCAGCTGGCGAAATGGTATTAAGCGAGGCGTTAACCCCTGTTCTGGCCGCCAGCCTGCGTGCTAACCGCGCCACGACTGAACGCGACGTCAACCAGTTAACGCCGCGCGAGCGCGATATTCTGAAACTGATTGCTCAGGGCTTACCGAATAAGATGATCGCCCGTCGCCTGGACATCACTGAAAGCACGGTCAAAGTGCACGTGAAGCACATGCTGAAAAAAATGAAGCTTAAATCTCGTGTGGAAGCCGCAGTATGGGTGCATCAGGAACGTATTTTCTGATTATGGTTCCCAGCGCAGTTCGTCCTTTGCCATTGCATCGAAAGGTTCGGCAAGCGTTAGCGTGATCTCATTGGAAGAGACACGCTGTCCCTGGTTATCTTCCACCACCACCGACAAGCGCCATCGATTGGTCGCCTCTTCTCCACTTTGCCAGTCCGGCACGATCAACGTCCAGCCATCCGCACTATTGGCTGTGGCTCCCGATGTCAGACTTAACATCTGTGTATCCCCTTGCCAGATCAATTGTCGAATACCGTAACGACTGTGGATTTGTAATTTCAGCGGCACCGTTTCACCAGGTTTAAGATCCCAGGGGGGCGTCGCCAGAAATACCGTTAAGGTTTTACGCTGATGATACTCAATGACCGGCAGATTATTCCGCTGCGGATTGTCATAGCGACTGCCGCGCAACGACTGACTCTCAGCAACTTCACCAGCAGAAAGTTGTTTGTTTAGTGGCACACCAAAGCGGTAGTTAATATTCAGCCCGAGATTATTTTGGCTTTCTCCACTTTCGCCTTGTTTATGCTGAGCGGTCATAGTAACGAGTGGAACAGGGGTGTAATTAAGCCCCAGACTCATGGCGACAGGATTATGATAACCCGTACCAGAATTAAACAGATCGACACGCTGACCAAAATATTGTTCGAGGCTGACACTGGTGTTGAGATGCTGGTAAAACGGCATTCGCATCCGGGCAGTCAGATCATAACCACGCGCCATACGCTGCTCGAGCGAGGCAGTCTGTTCATGCCATGAGGCAAAAGGCTGATAATAATTTGCCGACAGACGAAGATATTCTCCCCAGGCTTCAGCGCCAACCCCTGCCCGCTGAAGATTTTCATCTAACAAGTTGTCATAAAACGTGTTGTATCCCATCAACCATGTACCATGCCTCCAGCGTTGACCAACGCCAAGGTTACTTACCAGGCCATCGTCCTGCTGGGTGAGGCCAAGTTGGCTCCATGTAAGATAACGCTCGTTATCCTGCAACGGTACAAACCAGCTCCCCCGGCTGCCGGTGAAATGCCCTTCGTTATCCACTTTGACGTCAACACTGGCGTTCCCCCACGGCGAAAGCCAGGACTCCACATGTTGATTAACCTGCTGACTGAGCGCATCACGGACTTTTCCCAGCGCGAAGGCTTTTGCCTGTTCGCCTGTATCCTGACCGTTATCAGTCATACTGGTTTCACCAAAATCTTTCACGATTTCGGCGAAGTGTTTTTCACCGTCATGATTTTCCGGTGCCATTCCTAAGTCCGGCAGACCATCCTTATCGTTATCAAAAGGATTTACCGATTGCTGCTCAACGGATGGCTGTGCGCTAGCTATACCGCCTGCCAGCAGCAAGAGTAAATAAAGTGGGGTAACACGAGAGACGATACGGCTCAAAACGTCAGTAATTTCCGGTAAAAATGAACACCCATTACTTTATAGAATAACGATTACTGGTAACTTTTCTCGTACTTTCTCATGCTTTATGGAAAATCCTAAAAATGTGGCAAATTGGTCAGACAGCGTAAAAGCAGTAAGATAGAAGTCGAAAATCTAATTATCTGAATACTGGAGTGAGTAATGCAAAAAATCGTGATCGTTGCCAATGGCGCGCCCTACGGGAGCGAATCCTTATTTAATAGCCTGCGGCTGGCCATTGCGCTACGGGAGCAGGAGAGCAACCTGGATCTGCGTCTGTTCCTGATGTCTGATGCGGTAACTGCCGGATTACGCGGACAAAAACCTGGGGAAGGCTACAATATTCAGCAAATGCTGGAGATCCTCACTGCGCAAAATGTACCTGTGAAATTGTGCAAAACCTGCACCGATGGTCGCGGTATCAGCCCACTTCCGCTGATTGATGGAGTTGAAATTGGCACACTGGTCGAACTGGCGCAATGGACGCTGGTTGCCGATAAAGTGCTCACGTTTTAATTGCAGTATGGGGCGCTCAAGGTTACAGAAACGCCCCGCTGTGATAACAGTTTCATCAGGCAAAACCGGGCCGTAAGACACCATCCGGGAAATTCTCCGCCAGCAGTTTTTTCACCGACACCAGTAAATCATTCAGCCCGTCATCCTGCATCCCCAGTTTGTT
Organism: Escherichia sp. MOD1-EC7011; assembly: GCF_002965005.1. NCBI lineage: Bacteria > Pseudomonadati > Pseudomonadota > Gammaproteobacteria > Enterobacterales > Enterobacteriaceae > Escherichia > Escherichia sp. MOD1-EC7011. The sequence continues at coordinate 3,157 of NZ_PTRD01000057.1, read as the reverse complement.
GAGCTCTTGTTCCAGAGAAAATAAATACTGTGCATTGGTTCCAAGTGGACCACTCGCCGCAGCAATCAACGGAGCAATCACCTGAGCTCGGGTATCGGACTCATATTCAGGATGGCGCGGATCCATAATAAACACCAGCGCGTTGACTGTGCGCCCGTCATCAAGATCAAGCTGACACCAGGTTGGCAGATAGCAGCCGGTAATCATCTCCCGCTTCCACAGCAAGGTCAGTTCCTGCTCCAGCGTCTCTTCCGGCAAGCGATACGCCACTCCCGTGGTGCGGCCGCCCTCTTTCAGAGCAAGCATTCTTCCCGGCTGGTGTGCCGTCCCCCTTCCGGCGGTCAGACGCAGACAGAACGCCCGGTGCCACCCAACCAGCGTACCGGTACAGGACTCGATAAACTCCAGCGCCGGATTCCACATCAACGATCCATAACCGAAGATCCACACCGCCCCCTCATCAGGACGACAAGCCAGCGTAGCTGCCAGCGAGGCTGCCCGCTGTTCTGCCGACCATAAGAGTGATTCTTCAATAGTGCCAAATGCCGTTTTACAATCGGCATTCATCAAGAAATCCCGCGTTATCACCTTATACCTCCGCCACTGCATACTTCCCTGCGACAACTTTTTGGTGTCTCCCAGACATTTTTACTGCTCATTTTGGAACCATTACCGGGACAATATGCAATCTGCAGACCACTTGCAAGGCGACGCCGCACGAATAGCTTTAACTCATCACCGGGAGTTATAACTTTTTATGCCATTTATCATCACTTCCTTTAGCATATTCATGTTTCACTGCTGCCCAGGCCACTTTATGCGCTGTCTCCTCCCGACTGGCATCATCACGCCGATCTTCTTTATCTTTATATTGATCCCAGGCGCTGTTGAATGCCTCTTTATAGATATCCTGGGCATGGGACGGTAGAACGTGTTTTACATTTTCCGGCAGATCGCTTTTTGTTTTATACGGCATTGTTGACTCCTTTTTTAAAGGTGAACTTTAAGTGTGGTCAACAATATCCACGCTTGCCAGCATATAAGACTTTTCACGTCAGACTCTTCTTAAGAGGTGCTAATACAAACATTGTCTAAACACGTTGATTATTTTTATACCCCAAAGAGTAAAAAAGCGACAGCGGGGTAAAATTTCGTAAAATGTTACCGATATCCAGACACTTTCTGTTATTTTTTCTGCCTATTTATTACATTTTCGACAAATTCATCTGCAAAGGATAACCATAATGACAAATGCTCACGAGGCGGTAAAAACCCGCCACAAGGAGACCTCGCTTATTTTCCCGGTTCTGGCGCTGGTAGTGCTGTTCCTGTGGGGAAGCAGTCAAACACTACCAGTGGTCATAGGCATCAATCTTCTTGCGCTTATTGGTATTTTAAGCAGCGCCTTTAGTGTTGTCCGTCATGCGGACGTATTAGCCCATCGACTGGGGGAACCTTATGGCTCTCTTATTCTTAGCCTTTCCGTGGTTATTCTTGAAGTCAGTTTGATATCAGCCTTAATGGCGACCGGCGATGCGGCGCCGACGTTAATGCGAGATACACTCTATTCAATCATTATGATTGTTACTGGTGGACTGGTTGGTTTTTCATTACTGTTGGGCGGGCGCAAATTTGCCACCCAATATATGAATCTGTTTGGTATTAAACAGTATTTAATCGCCCTGTTTCCATTGGCAATTATTGTGCTGGTATTCCCGATGGCTCTGCCTGCGGCGAATTTTTCAACTGGTCAGGCGTTGCTGGTGGCATTAATTTCCGCAGCAATGTACGGCGTATTTTTGCTAATTCAGACCAAAACGCATCAGAGTCTGTTTGTCTATGAACATGAAGATGACAGTGATGATGACGATCCGCACCATGGTAAACCGTCTGCCCATAGCAGCCTGTGGCATGCCGTCTGGTTGATTATCCATTTAATTGCGGTGATAGCGGTTACCAAAATGAACGCCAGTCCGCTGGAAACACTGCTCACCAGCATGAATGCTCCGGTGGCCTTTACCGGTTTCCTGGTGGCGCTATTGATTCTTTCGCCGGAAGGCTTAGGGGCGTTAAAAGCGGTATTAAACAACCAGGTCCAGCGCGCGATGAATCTGTTCTTTGGTTCGGTGTTAGCAACCATTTCACTTACCGTACCTGTCGTCACGCTGATCGCCTTTATGACAGGCAATGAATTGCAGTTTGCGCTTGGTGCGCCAGAAATGGTGGTGATGGTAGCCTCTTTGGTGCTGTGCCATATCTCCTTCTCCACCGGACGTACTAACGTACTCAACGGCGCGGCACATCTGGCTCTCTTTGCCGCCTATTTGATGACAATATTTGCCTGACATTGATATCTCCCCCTGGCGGCGGAAGCTGGGGGAGATAATAAAAATACCTGCCCGGTTCCTTTCTTCAGTTATTCTGAACAATTCGTCAGATATAATTGCGAGCCTGCACCACAACATGCAAGAAAGCACTGCAACAGTTGATGAAAAGCTGGAATGTACTCTTCATTACGAACGTTTCAGTGGTGAAGTAAAGAAGGCTTGAGACGTAGTATCCACACCAAGCCGGCGTTATCCGGTGAGGCGCAATGTTGCGGGGGCTTTATCCCTGGTGGCATTGGTTGCTGGAAAGAGAAAACCCCCGCACGTTGAGAGGTAAAACCTGACAACAGAACGGGGGCTAATCTTGAACCATCAACAATTCAAGAATAGCCGCAAAATGTTGTCATTACAACAAGGCGGCTATATGACGCTCGCGCAGTTTGCCATGACTTTCTGGCACGACCTGGCAGCACCGATCCTGGCGGGAATTATTACCGCAGCGATTGTCAGCTGGTGGCGTAACCGGAAGTAAGGCGAATACGGGCGGCAGGCTGCCGTGATGGCAATATGCGCCCGAAACCGGCCGCAGGGGTAACAGCCTGTGGCCTTTTTTGTATTTATCTCTTTCAGAAGTAGACACCGTTAACCCAACCTGGGAGCATCAACCAGAGCATTCATGAAACAGTTGCAACAGCTAATAAAAAGCCGGAATGCATACTGCATTACGAACATTCCTGGGGTGAAGTGAAGAACACTTGAGATATAGAATCCACACCAAGCCGGCGTTATCCGGTGAGGCGCAATGTTGCGGGGGCTTTATCCCTGGTGGC
>NZ_PTRD01000056.1:0-43872 GCF_002965005.1 Escherichia sp. MOD1-EC7011 | reverse complement strand
ATTCCCCCACCTATTATCTATTAATGTTAAAACATTTAATAATGTTATCTCAAAATACTATTATTTCTATACTCACTTATGGCGTTGCTTATATCCAATTCCATTTCAATAACATTATCGTCTTTAAACACAATCGCCACATCACAAAACTCTTTCAATGAATTCAAACTATGTGAAACCATTAAAAAGCTAGACTCTTTATGCCTTTCTTTAAATAAGTGAGCACACTTTTCTTTAAACCTGGCATCACCGACTGCGGTTACTTCATCGACGATATAATAATCAAACTTAAATGCCATGCTTAAACCAAAACCCAGGCGAGATCGCATACCTGAGGAGTAAGTTTTGATCGGCATATCAAAATACTTGCCGAGTTCGGCAAATTCTTCAACAAACTCTATTTTCTCTTTCAGTTCTTCTTGCTTCGCGTATAACCGCGCAACAAATTTTACGTTTTCGCGTCCGGTTAAACTTCCCTGAAATCCACCGGCGAGGCCGACTGGCCATGATATCGTTTTATTGGTAATGATCTTTCCGCTATCGGGGCGGTCAATGCCACCAATCATTCTCAGTAACGTTGATTTACCTGCACCATTACGACCAATAAAGGCAACGCTTTTTCCTGAAGGGATTTCGATGTTTAAATCCTTAAACACATAGTGTCGACCCGTTGGCGTGCGATATGACTTCGTCAGATTCTCAATCTTAATCATGATGTCAGCATAGCCTCCTCACGAGTTCGGTATAACGCCAGACCAATGAACAGAGTTATCAATGTAAACATTGCCAGGTAGTTCAGACTCACACCTTCGCTAATATAACCAGGCATGACGGCCTCGCGGCTTAGCTCCACCACATGTACTAATGGGTTCCAGAGAAGATAAGACCAATATTGCTTAGGAATTGAGTGCAGAGGGAACATGATGCAGGAGATGAAATAAAGAGGCTTAAGAAGTATCGGCAGAACCTTTTGCATTTCGGGGAAGGTTTTACCAACGACCATGAATATTAAGCCAATGCTGCATGAAAGTATGATCAGCAAACTCCAGGTGGCCACAAGTTGTAAAAAATTTGTTATCTCGAAATATTCGCCTGCCATCCTGACAATGAGCATAAGCAGAATATAAACAGCAACGTAAATCAGCGTCTCAAGCAGTGCGCGCGCAATGATCGTATCGATGGGTTTTACTGGACGATAATTAAACAGCCCCTGGTTCGCTTCAATAGCGCCGACAGAACGTTTGCTGATACTGCTAAAGATAAAAAAGGGAATCAGGCCATTAAGTAAAAACACCGGGAACGAGATGTCTGGCATCGTGCGGTGCATAATGTAACCAAAAATGCCCAACAGTATCAGCAAATGCGCAGAGGGTTCGAGAATCGCCCACAAATACCCCAGACGAAACTTACCAAAACGTGTTCGTATTTCTCGTAGAAATAATGCCTCTACGGTGACTTTCTGGACTTCAAATCCACTTCTTGCCATTTGATGATGTGATCCTAATCTCTTCAGGTACGCTACCGCCCTTGGCTTAACAGCTACCAATACACTGGAGGTAATACTTGTTTGTAATTGGATAAAATACGTTCAGACGGTTTGGCTTTTTTAATAGCCGCAAACAATTTCAGCAGAAATTATTTCTGCAGGGATAAATTGATCTATTTCCGTCTTATTTCTTCTAATCCATTCTTCAGGCATGAATGTATTCGGTCTTCTGGTCATTTCAGAAAACTTGCCGTTTTAGAATGTAGAGTTAATTTCTCAGGAAATTATGCGTAACTCTTTTTGCTTAGCCTCTATGGGTAAAAAAGACGTAAAGCACCATGCGTTCTGGATTACTCCGGAACACACTTATTCAAAAATGAGCCTTTAATTTCGCAAGAAATTATTTTTGCTTTTACTGTTAACTACTGGATTATAACACCACCTATAAATTTTATGCGTAGCAACACCTGCAATCTGTTTCACACCAGAACGCACGAATTTATTACCAATCAATTGTTTACCGAGAAACTATTTCCCTATTTAAAATTCACTCATGTACTTCTTATTTATATCTTCAGTCCCCTCTTTGCGGTCATATTTGTGATATTCATCACATTTAAACAATGTTATTTAAGTCGCAGGAATAATTCCGGCAGCAATTATTATTGTCGATTAAAATATATGTCTTGATTATTTAGAGCGTTTATTTTAACCAGTATTACAGCCAGCACTATTCCTCAGTAGATATACCTGAGCAGACATTGTTTCAAATCGACGGATAGTTTCTGTGGAAATTATTTTACTTACTTAAAATTTCCTTTCTGATTGTCTCCAGGAATTTTAGTAATTTCCAGGCTACACAAAATACAGATCACACAAGAATTATCCTATATGTTTTGACCTATCAATTGCCACCCAATGATTCATTACATCTATTAATGGTCATGATGTATTGCCACACTTAAGCATATTTATAGGACGCTGGGCTGTTTCAGGAGAGAACTCGTATCTGTTGTTTTGCAGAACATTCAGTGATGAGAGGAATGGGATATTTCTTATTGCAAAAATATTCAATTCGGTGAGTGGATAAGAAGATTATACACTCACCTTTCGGGCTGAATTTCACAGGGAATTTACTGGAACACTTATCCTCTTATCAACTCCAGTCGCTGCACATTCACCATCCCTGGCTTCTCACCTGCGCTGACATCAATTTGTGTCACCCGCAGCGCATACTTTTCATCCAGCGCGTTTAACCAGTTCAGCAGGTCATTAAACACCACAGGATCTATCCAGACCTGAATATTCTCCCCGCGCTCAGCTATCCGCTTAATGACCACTGAATGCGCCGAAGCACTGTCACTAATGACCCGCGATACCTGCGCAGGCGTTGTTGTGGCGGATTTTCGCGCTGCGATAATATCCGGCGCGGCGCTCTTCAGTCGGGTGTTCATCGCCACCAGCTGCTGCAACATCGTCTCCTGTTGCTCAATCCGTTCGCTCAAAGGTTGCCAGATGAGGACGTAATATCCGGCGCTAAACAGAAACACCGCCGCAGCCAGTAACATGCCCTTTTCGCGTGGCGAACGCCCCGCGAGATGTTGAGCCAGCCAGTGTTCACCACGGCTTAACTGACGCTCACGCCATTGCTGAAAATAGTGAATAAATTTATCGCGTAACATGTTATTTCCTCCGCAACGTTACGCCGCCGGAAACCGCATCACCCTCTTTCTGTAACGCGTCCTGTTGCACAACATAATCAGTTGCCAGTGCGCTACGCAGTTTGTCGAAACTGGCAAAGTTTGCTGCCCGCAACTGAAGGTGGAACGTCTGGCGTTTTTGATCAAAGGTGAAGCCACGCATCTCGATGTCGGAAAGTGACGCCGTTTTCAGGGTACTGGCTATCGCTGATAACTCGGCAAGCAGCCCGGTATCGTTGGCCTGTGGGCGATATTTTTTCAGCGCCATCGTCACCTGAGAGCGCAAATTCACAATCCGCTTCTGCTCCGGGAACAACGTTAAGAACTGTTTCTCAGCCTGGGCGCGACTTTGCGCCACCTGTTCGCTGAGGCTCCATAATGTCACGCCACGTTCCACTGCCAGCGCAACCAGAATCAGCAATATCGGCATAACCATCACCCGCCAGCGCGCCCACTGTTTTCGGTAGCTGACGCGAGGTTGCCACTGACCGCTTAGCAAGTTCCCTTCTGGTTCTCCGAATGTGGTAATGGCTGGCAGTACCGTGATTGTCAGGCGTTCTGCGTCCGCATCAGCCCATGTAAATAGCTCTTCCGGCGCAATACCGACCACGGTCAGCGAAAGCGGCATCTCTTGCTCATTGAGCTGGGCGCGGAACATGACCGGAGCCAGCGCCCGCCCGGCGCTCCATCCCCGACATTCATCGATACGGCAGATAACCCGTTGCGCATCGCCAGCCATAAATCCACAAGGAATGGACATCCAGTCCGGCGCGACGGTAGCGCGGGTGATGCCGTTTTCCTGCAACCATTGCGCAATGTTGCGCATATGCTGCTGGTGAATCACTGCCACGGTTGCCAGTTGCTGGTCGATTTTCAACGGGGCGAAATGCAGTTCATCGATATCCTGGTTCAGCTCTTCTTCCAGTAAGGCGGGCAGAATAGTCGGTATCTGCTTACGGGCGACATCAGGCAGTTCAACCTGCCAGACGCTGATCCATTCGCCGGGAATGTAGAGTCGAATCGCATCGGTTTGCAGCCATTGCTGAAGCTGTTCGTTGTCGACGTCAGGCCAGATACCGCACTCCACGTCGGCGGTACGGCGCTGCCAGCGGATGGGGTCGGTGGCGCAAAGCGGGAAAAAAATCTCAAGCATGGAACTCACTCACTTTCTCCTGTCTGATGCCAGAGAACCGAAAAGTGTTGTGGCCCCATGCGGACAATTAACGAGTTCATCGTCAGTTCAATCTCATTCACGGTGATATCCGAACGCAGCCAGAAGTAATTGCTGTCCACGCTCAGGACGGTTTTTAGCTGTTTTTTAGTACGCTCATCGACGTCAGCAAGTAGCGGCTGCGCAAGAAACTGATCGACATCTTCCCAACCCTTTGCCGGACGTTGTTGTAATAACGCCCGCGCCTGAACAGGGCTTAACCACGGGTCAAACAGCGCCTCAAGAATCACGCTTTGCGTGACGTCTAATGTGTTGATGTTGATTTGCTGGCGGGTCATCGGCAGCGCACAAACCAGCGGTTTCAGTTTTTGATAAAGTCCGGCGTCCATTCCCTGCACCACGCGCATCTCGCTGATATCGGCCAGCGGTTGATTCGCGGCATAGAACGGCACCGAGCGGGCGAGATACTCGCTGTCTTCACGGCCCAGCCGCGTCTGCACGCTGCGATCCTCGTCAATAAACTCCCACAGGCTTTCGGCTATCAGTTCAGCTCGATAAGCTGGCACATCCAGGCGCGAGATCAGGGCAATCAACTGTTGTACCGCGAGCGGACGCGATGCCGTCGTCGGCTGAGCGAGGGCATTCAGGTTAAAGCAGGCCTGTGCGTCACGCAGGGTGACGGCAATTTGCCCCTGCGGCAGAGGAAAAAAACGAGGGCCGGATGCCCACGGCTGTGCCAGATACACGCGTTGTTCATTTTTCAGGCTCAGACTGAGCGCGCTCAGCGCAAGGCTTTCAGCACTGGCGCTGTACCACAGCGCCTGCTGGTACTCCTGCTGGCTGCGCGTTCGCCCAAGTTGTTGTTGCATCCGCCCGGAAAGCGTGATGGTTACCAGCATTATGATCGCCAGCAATATCAGCACCACGACCAGTGCCATTCCGCGTTTTGGTGGTGAGGTGATCATGATAATTGCGGCCCGCGTAACAACCAGATGCGTTCAATCTCGCCCCATTGTGGCGAATGCAGGGTCATGCGCACTGCCACAGGGATCGCCTGCCCTGACGACCAGCTCTCCTGCCAGCGCGTGCCGTCGTAGAACTGCAAACGGAGCGAATCCGCCGGGATTAATTTTTGCGTTGTTGGCTTCACACTGCCTGCTGCATCGGTCAGCGGCCAGGCTAACCGTTCGAGATAACCGTCATGAATGCGGTAACCGACGGTGAGCAGATTACTGCGCGGCAGGCGCATCAACGGATTAACCACACCGCCACGCACAAAGCGTATCCCTTCACTCTCGGACGCCAGCACGCCTGCACCCGCCAGTAACGCCGGTTCCCGCTGCCCCTGCTCGCCTCTTACCGGACGCGGCATCATTTGTGTCAGATCGTGGGTCAGAAAACTCATCGTTTGCTGCATGAGGTTTAGTTTTTGATCGTGTCCGGCGACGGCGCTATTCACGCGCGTAACGCCGTTTGTCACCTGCTGCGCCATCAGTGCCAGCGAGGCAAAAATGGCGATTGCCACCAGCATTTCCAGTAATGTGAAACCAGCGCGAGTCCTTCTCACTGTTGGCCTCCCACGGCGCTAAACCAGGCGCGCCGTGACTGAATCACCGGCGAAAAATCTTCGTGACGGCTGACTTCAATATCCACCGCCTGGAGCAGCGCGTTACCGGTATTCAGCGGTGTGGTTCGCCAGTACCAGCGGCTTCCTGCCATATCGCTCTCGCCCTGGTGCCTGACCGCCCGTTGTTCGCGGGTCATCAGGTAGAGTAGAGCGGTCTGGTTTTCAGCTACCCAGCCCGCTACTGTTTTCTCCTCAAGAACTTGCTGATTACTCAGCGCACCGCTGGCAATCTGTAACACTGCCGTGGCAGCCAGCGCAAAAATCGCCAGCGCGAGCATCACTTCCAGCAACGTAAATCCGCGCTTCATGGCATCCTCTCATCACATTGATTGAGGGATAACGCGCCATCGTGCGCCAGCTTTACCGCCCAACATGCGTTTTGCGCCGCCGAGTAGAAGCGCAGCGTAAACGGCGTGGCGGGTTCAAAAGGCGAAAAACGGATCTGCGGCGTCTTCTTTTTCGCCTCTTTTTGCAGCTCCAGTTCAATATCGTGCAGCGTCAGGCGACGACGTTGCAGCTCCAGCGCATATTCCTTCTGCCAGATATCACTTCCGGGTTGTAACAGCATCTGCACCTGTTTCGGCACCGTAACCTGTGCCGATAACCGGGTCGCAGAAACGGGCAACCACTGCCCCTGACGACGCTGCATAAACTGATAGCCAGGCGGGTCGATTAGCACACCGAGTGTTTTTCCTTCGATCACTGCCCTGTCCTTAAACTGCGCAAAGCGAGTCAGAAAATCCTGCGCCGCTTTTTTCGCAGGCGATTCAGAATCGGTCGCAAACGTCTGTACCACGCCCGCACTGGCAAGGCCGATAAGGAAAATCACCAGCATGATTTCCAGAAGAGTGAATCCGCGTTCAGGCACTGATTACTGAAACTCCTGCAAATTCCAGTTACCGATATCTGCGCCAGCGCCTTCCCCGTTTTCCTGACCATCCGCCCCTAAGGTGTAAACATCAAACATCCCTTTTTCACCCGGGCTGAGATACTGATAATCATTGCCCCACGGATCCTTTGGCAGTCGTTTAATGTATCCACCGGTACGGTAGTTGCGGGCGTCCGCCATATTGGCTGGTTGCTGGATCAACGCCTCCAGTCCCTGTTCGGTGGTCGGATAACGCCCGTTATCCAGTCGGTACATATCCAGCGCATTTTCCAGCGCCACGATATCGCTGATGGCTTTTTGCCTGTCTGCTTTTTCTTTGTTGCCCAGCAGGTTAGGCACCACCAGGCTTGCCAGAACGCCAAGAATAACAATCACCACCATCACTTCCAGCAGGGTAAAACCTGCCCGTGGTTTTTGTGTGCGGGATAACGAATTCATGTGATAACTCCGTAAATTACATTCCAACCATATTGTTCAGTTGCAGCATCGGCTCGAGGATGGCGATGACGATAAACAGCACCACGCCCGCCATCATCACCACCAGTGCCGGTTCAAACAGCCCTAACGCCAGCCCCACCTGGGTATCAAACTCCCGCTCCTGGTTGACTGCGGCCTGTTCAAGCATGGTTTCCAGCTCGCCGCTCTGTTCACCGGAGGCGATCATGTACAACATCATCGGCGGGAACAGGCGAAGCTCCGCCAGCGCGGCGCGCAGACTGCTTCCTTCGCGAACGCGATCTGCCGCCAGCAGCAGTTGTTGCTCGACATAACGATTTGCCGACACGGCGGCAGCGGTCTGAATGCCTTCCAGCAGCGGAACACTGCTGGCGGTGAGGATGCTTAACGTGCGGGAAAAACGCGCCGTATTCAGCCCGCGCGCAACACGCCCCGTCACGGGCAAACGCAGCAAGGTTTTATCCCAGCGCAGGCGCATGGCAGGATTTTTGAGTAACCGTTGCCCCAGCACCAGAAGCCCCAGCAAACCTACCAGCCAGTAAACGCCGCTGGTCTGTAACGCGTCGCTCATGGCGATGAGCATTCGGGTGGAAGCGGGCAGCGCGTGTCCGAGATGATCAAACTGTTCGATGATTTTCGGCACTACCGCCGTCAACAAAATAGTGACCACGCCCGTTGCCACCACCAGCAATACCAGCGGGTAGAGCATGGCCTGCAACAGACGTGATTTCAGGCGCTGGCGCTGTTCGGTGTAATCCGCCAGGCGATTGAGCACCACGTCGAGATGCCCGGATTTTTCTCCGGCAGCCGCCATCGAACAAAACAGAGAATCAAAGACACGGGGATGTTCGCGCAGGCTGTCCGACAGGGTATAACCTTCCTGAATCCGGCTGCGCAGCGCCATACCGAGGCTTTTTACATGCAGTTTTTCACTTTGCTCACTGACCGCCTGTAAGCAGGTTTCCAGCGGCATTGCTGCCTGCACCAGCGTTGCCAGTTGACGAGTGAACAGCGCCAGATCTGCCGCCGCCACGCGACGATGTGCGTGTCGCCGACGCTGCAACATTCCCCCTGACGAAGCATTCAGCCGGGCTTCAATGTGCACGGGAATGAGGTCTTTACCGCGTAACAATTGACGGGCATGACGCGCGGAATCCGCCTCAATCATGCCTTTGGTTTTGCGACCATTACGCTCCAGCGCCTGATAGTAAAACAGTGCCATTACGCCTCCATGGTTACCCGCAGCACTTCATCGAGAGAGGTTTCTCCGGCGAGCACTTTCTCAATGCCATTGCTGCGGATGCCCGCAGAGTGTTGCCGGACATAACGTTCCAGCTCCAGTTCCCCGGCCTGACGGTGGATCAAATCACGCAATGTGGCGTCCACCACGATCAGCTCATGGATGGCAGTACGCCCGCGAAAACCTTTGTGATTACAGGCGGAGCAGCCCTGCGGATGGTACAGCGTGACAGTACGCGCGTCGGTAATCCCCAGCAGGCGTTTTTCTTCGTCAGTGGCAGGCGCGGGCTGGCGGCAGTCGGGGCACAGCGTGCGAATCAGTCGCTGCGCCATCACGCCCGTCAGACTGGAAGAGAGCAGGAAAGGCTCCACGCCCATATCCTGCAAACGCGTAATCGCCCCCACCGCCGTGTTGGTATGCAGCGTGGAAAGTACCAGGTGCCCAGTGAGCGACGCCTGAACAGCGATTTCTGCGGTTTCGGTATCGCGGATTTCACCGACCATCACCACATCCGGGTCCTGACGCAAAATCGCGCGCAGGCCACGGGCGAAGGTCATGCCGACGCGGGTGTTGACCTGCGTCTGACCGATCCCTTCAATCATGTATTCGATGGGGTCTTCAACCGTGAGAATGTTGCGCGAATGGTTGTTCAGCTCCTGCAATCCGGCGTACAGCGTGGTGCTTTTGCCGGAACCCGTCGGCCCCGTCACCAGAAAGATACCGTGTGGTTTGTGCAGTAGCTGGCGCAATTGCGCGGTCAGTTCATGACTTAAACCCAGACGTTCCAGCGTCAGGCGAGCCTGGTTTTTGTCCAGCAGTCGCAGTACCACGCGCTCGCCCCAGGCGGAAGGCATGGTGGAGACACGCACGTCAATCGCCCGACCGCCCAGCAGCAGCGCAATACGTCCATCCTGCGGTACGCGTTTTTCGGCAATGTCCAGCCGTGCCATCACCTTAATACGCGATACCAGCAACGAGGCCAGTTTGCGCCCCGGTCGCAGCATTTCATGCAATGTGCCGTCAACGCGAAAACGGATCACCAGACTCTTTTCAAACGTCTCGATATGGATATCCGAAGCGCCTTCTTTAATCGCCTCTGCCAGCATGGCGTTGATCAGTTTGATGATCGGCGCATCGTCGTCACTTTCCAGCAGATCTTCCGTTTCCGGCAGCTCTTCTGCGAGGGTAAAAAAGTCCTCAGCAGAACCGAGATCTTCCATCAGCTGGCGAGCCTCGGAAGAGTCCCGCTGCCAGACCGCATTCAGTCGCTGTTCAAATTCGGCTTCGTCGATTTGCCGCAGCGTAAAGGGTGTGTTCAGCCCCCGTTGCAGCTCCTGCAAAACAGAGAGCGACAACGGGTGGACATGGAGGATCTCCAGCGACGCTTCGCACCATGCCACCAGGCTAAACCGACGGCTGAAGCTGTAGGGCAGACGCACGGTGTTAGCGGTGGTTTCCTGTGCTACAGGCACCATTAACGTGTTCTCCCGGCATTGAGGAATGCGCGAACTTCCGGCGGTAAGGCCTGGTTTTGCGCTGGTAGTACCGGCTGCGCAGTGTTCGGCATCAGGCTTAAGCCTTGCTCATCGCGATAGATCTGCTCGGCGCGCATATAGTTATATTTGCGCTGCGAAACGCCGTCTGCCGCCATACCGTCACGCAGAATCGTCGGGCGGATAAACACCATCAGATTACGTTTTTCTTTTTTATCTGCCGTGGACTTAAACAGGTTGCCAATCAACGGGATATCGCCCAACAACGGCACTTTCGCCACGCTTTCTCCCGCCTGGTCGTCCATCAGACCGCCAAGCACAATCAGCTCACCATCGTTAGCCAGCACGGTAGTCTTCAGTTTGCGCTCACCAAACACCACATCAAGGCTGGTCTGCCCTTCCACTTTCGAGACTTCCTGCTCAATCACCATCTGTACCGCGTTACCTTCGTTAATCTGCGGTGTGACTTTCAGCATGATGCCGACTTTTTTCCTCTCTACGGTGTTGAAAGGATTACTGTTATTGGAACCAACGGTAGATCCAGTTAATACCGGAACATCCTGCCCCACCATGAAGAAGGCTTCCTGGTTGTCCAGCGTGGTGATGCTCGGCGTGGAGAGGACGTTCGAGCTGGAATCATTTTTAACCGCCTGTACCAGCGCCATCCAGTCGCCTTTCACCACGCCAACCGCCGTACCGCTAAAGCCGGAAAGTAGCTGGGCGAGCGTGGAGAGATCGCCGTTGGTGTCCGGGTTAATGGTGGTGGCGCCGTTTTCGCTGATCACCGTGGAGCCTTTCTGCGGTTTTGCCTGAGAAATCGCCGCCCCCAGCGTGCCAATAGGGATCTGCGTACCGTTAGCAAACTGCATTAATCCGGCATCTTTCGACGCCCACTGCACGCCGAAGTTGATATTGCTGCCTTCGGCAACTTCCACGATCAACGCCTCGACATGCACCTGAGCACGACGGATATCCAGTTGTTCAATCACGCTTTGCAGCGACTGCATGATGTCCTGCGGCGCGGTAACAATCAGGGCATTACTGTGTTTGCTGGCGGCGATGGAGACAACCTCACGCCCGCTACCAACCGTGCCTTCCGCCTCTTCTTTGGCGGCGGTGAGTGTGCCGCTGACCTGTTTCAGAACATCGACCAGATCTTCGGCTTTGCTGTATTTGAGATAGAACACCTGGCTGTTGCCGCTGCGCTCCATTTCTGAGTCCAGACGACGGATCAGGCGGCGCATTTTGTCTCGCGTGGCGGGATCGCCGCTGATAATCACGCTATTAGTGCGTTCATCGGCGACAATCTGTGATTTCAGCGTCGCGGGCTGGTTCTCGCCGCTGTTTTTAGTCAGGCTTTCCAGCACGCGAGCAATTTCCGAAGCCGAGGCGTTATCCAGCGGGATCACCTCTTCGGTGCGATTTCCCGCGTGATCCACACGCTGGATCACTTCCGTCAGCCGTTCCACAACTGAGGCGCGTCCGGTGAGCATAATCACGTTGGAGGGATCGTAATTAACAACATTGCCAGAACCTGCGCTATCGATCATCTGGCGCAAAATCGGTGCCAGCTCGCGTACCGACACATTGCGTACCGGCACCACTTTAGTGACCATTTCATCACCCGCGTAGTTGTCGCTACCTTCACCGACCAGCGGCAGCGGCTCGACTTTCGCGGCGCTGGATTTCACCACCTTCAGCACGTCGTTTTCCATCGGTACGACGGCATACCCCTGTGCTTCCAGCAGGTTAAGGAATAGCTGGTAATACTGGCGTTCATTGAGCGGGGTCATGGTACGAATACTCACTTTCCCCTGCACGCCCGGCCCCATAATGATGGTTTTATTAAGGTTAGCGCCGACGGTTTCGATGAACGATTTCAGGTCGGTATCTTTAAAATTGGCGGTGAAGGTGGCTTCTTCCGCCCAGACCGGTGAACTACATAATGCCGCTGCCAGCACCAGCGGCAGTAAACGCTTTTTTGTTTTGAGGCCAGTTGTCTTCTTACGCCAGACCGACAACGTAATATCACGCCAAAACACGATGAATGATTCTCCTGGATTAAATGCGGTTAGCGCAGCGCGATGGAAATGTCGTAGCGCGCACCCTTGCGTAAAACCGTAAGTTGAATGGAATCCATTGAAGGTAACTGCCGCATCAGAGCAATCATTGCTCGCGGATCAGTAAAATCCTGCTGATTTAGCGCAATGGCGATATCGCCGTCCTTGAAACCGCTGGCATCGAACAGAGAACGATCTGCCCCCGGTTTCACTGCATAACCGACAATCCCCTCCTTACGCACGGGCGTAAGCTGGATATAGTTAAAAATTTTCTGCGGATCTTTCGCCAGCGCCTGACGCACGGCAACCGGGATCTCAACTGGCGCACTGGCAGCAGGCTCAGCAACAGCTTGCTTTACTTCGTCACTGACGGCTTTTTTGTTGGTCACGGCTACGGTGGAACGCTCCTCTTCTGCCAGACTCAGGCGCTCCATTTTTCCCTGATAGCGCAGCATCACATGGTCGCGATTGATTTCCTCAATCACCGCGTTGTGAGAGCCAAGCCGTTCACCCTGTAAATAGACCTGCTGTTTGCCGCCTTCTTCAATAACCGCGCCGGGTCTGGCACCAAAGGCGATCCCGCGCAGCACCACGTTAAGACGCGTTTCTGCCACAGGCGCAGGTTCGGGTTGTTTTACCGGCGCGGCGACGGGCTGATATTTGCCAAACCAGTTTTGCTGGCTGATTAATTGCACGTCTTTTTGCTCAAACGTTTTTGCATCCGCACGTGCCGGTTTATTCGCCGATGGAGAAGGCGATGTATATTCCGCAGAAAAGGAGATATAGCGCCAGAGTGAATACGCCATTTTTGCAGAAATAATAAGCAGCATCAGCCAGAACATCGCCCGTACAATTTTTCGCAGATGCTCTTTGTCTGTATTAAGAGATTGTCTCTGGCTAAGAGTGTGACGAATTTTAGTCAGCCACTGAATGAGGTAAATTCGTGCGTCACGAAAAACAACCCGCGCCAATTTATATACCCGACGTTATGCTTTGACTATTCCACAGGTGGTACGATCCAGTTTCCGCTGATACTGGTTACCTGTACGTGTATCATTAATCGTTATGCTGTAATTAATTCCCTCAGTGATCATTAATTTCACCGTCGGGTCAGCGCACATTTGTCGTTGATAGCTGGTTAAAAAGGCGTCAGGCGTCTGCGTGGTTTGTGTACCCGCTTCGCTGATAATGGTCATTTTTACCGTCGCACCGCTACTTTGCGCCAGCACTAAGGTATATCCCGCAGATTTAATTGGCAGGTTTTGACTGATATTTTGCGCCTGTTTTTTCGCCAGTAAACTGGCGTTTTCATTATGGCTGGCGCAGCCACTTAATAATCCTGTAACGCTCAACAATAGCGATATTAATACCCTCCCTGGCATCTTTTTTATCGACATGGTTAATAATCTCTAAGGTTATTAATAAGAGTAAAAATGTCACTTCGATAATGACGCGGTTATCATTAAAGCAATGCCTGTAGATAAAGTGTTGCTATACCGCCCAGACTTAAACATGGTCCAAAAGGCAGCGTCGTTGATCCTTTTTTTGTAATAACGGCATATATCAGGCCGCAGCATGAGGCGATTAAAGCAACATTGGGCAGCGACAACGCCCCCACCCAGCCACCTAAAGCGGCGAAGAGTAATACATCGCCCATGCCTAATGCTTCTTTACGCAGAACTATTCCGGCTATCCAGCGCAGCGAGTAAAAAGTGATAAACCCCACCAGGACGCCGGTGACTGCGTCTTGTAGCGTTAACGGACTCTGCTGCGCCCATGCCGCAATAAGTCCTGTCCACAATACGCCCTGAGTAAAAACATCGGGCAGCCATTGGTGATCGAGGTCGATGACACTCGCGGCAATCAGCCAGGCGGATAATATCATCACCGCCAGCCCCCATCCACTTTCCGGCCAGACCAGACTCGCCAGCAAAAAAGCGAGTGCCGTCAATAACTCCACCAGCGGATAACGCTTGCTGATTTTCGTCTGACAGTCGCGGCAGCGCCCTTTGAGCATCAGCCAGGAGAATAGCGGAATATTGTCACGAACGCGGATGGTCTGCTGGCAATGCGGACAGTGCGAACGTGGCAGCGCCAGGCTTATTTTTGACTGCGCACTCGGCGTTTCACCGTGAAACTCCGCCATTTGTTGGCGAAGCATGATGGGGTAACGCCAAATCACCACATTCAAAAAACTGCCGATGATTAATCCTCCAACGGTCGCCAGGATGGGCATCACCGCTGGATATTGCTGAAAAACATCAAAATGCATGGTTAAAGGTTGTTTGTTGTAATTTGCCGGATGCGGCGTAAAACGCCTTATCCGGCATACAGGAGTCTGCCAACGCAAGTAATCGCGACTTTCCCTGTAGCTCCGATAAGTTGGCGCATCGGGCACATGTGTTAACCCGATGCGCCTTATTTCATGCCTACAGGCTTACTCGGCTGACATCTTATGCTCGGTAACCTTGTTAATGGTTTCCGGCCCTTGCTGCGGTTTCGGCAGACCAAGCGCCGCGAGCGTGTTGTAAGCCGACTGGCTCACGCCGCCCTCGAAGCTCATCTCGCTCGCTCCCGGAAGCTGGTAAGCATTCGCGCCCGGATTCCATTTCTTAAAGAACTCCGAAAGATCCGCCTGTGCGACCCAGGAGGCACACAGCATCAGCGTGTCCGCAGCGTTACCGTTGGATTCGGCACAGTAATTTTTTTCGCCAAACTTAGTTTTACCAACCTCATCGCCGCGCGCTTTACGATGCATCAACTGGAACAGGTTCCAGCCTTTCATCCCTTCACGATCGCTGTAGAACGCTGGCAGTTGCCCCTCTGGATACCACTTCGTGATATCAAAGTTTTTCTCTGCCCACTCTTTCAGCTGTGCGTACATCAGCAGACGGTCACCCGCACCGCCGCGTGCCCATGCCTGACCGTTGCTCTCGTTCAGATATTCCGGCGCAACGGTAATATCGTCAGCGACACGGTTCATCTTGCCGAGATAGCGATCCTGCATATACAGCGCCAGCACGTTGTTCGCTACTTCAGTTGCGCCCGGTACAGTCAGCGGCGTTTCTGCAGCGTTGTGCCCCACTTCATGCCAGATCAGCCAGTCGTTCAGCGGCGTCGTCGGCAGCGTGGTGCTGTTCGTCGAGAAGCTGCTGTTCATTACCGGATAACCAGAGTGCGCATCACCGATGGAGATCTGCACATCGTTGGCGAAACGATGTTTATGCCCCGTCAATGCTTTATAGGTAAACATCCGGTGCTTACCGCTCGTTTCATCACGACCGTAGAAGTCATTCATCGAGCTGGCAAAGGTATCCAGATCTTTAGCGAATTCTGCTACACCACCAGTGAAATTGCTGGCCTCAAGGTTCTTCTTCGGCGTGGTATAAACGAAAGCGTCTGACTCCAGCTCGCCCAACGGCGCAGGGGATTTCAGATCGTTTTTCCATTTACCGTCTTTATAGAACGGCGCTTTTACCACACCGGTAAAGGTGAAGCTGGCAGATTTATTATTCTCCTTGCTGTCGCCCTTGATATAAATCAGACCACCGTAAGGAACCGTAAACTTCACCGTGCCATTAGCCTCCAGTGTATACGCTTTAGTCACTCTCGGCGGACGGTTCAGCGCGACCTCATGCTTCTCACGCCCGGTCAGGTCGTCGGCCAGCGCCACGGTGACAGTCACAGGAACGTTCGCATTGGACTTAATGGTGACCTCTTTCTGAGCCGGAGCCCACAGACCAGTAGACTGCATGTTACCCGCAAACCATTTGGTCGGATTCGAGTACAGGCTGATGGTTTCAGTAACATTCTCACCTTCAGCCGATACTGCTCCCGGATACTTCTCGACATCAACTTTGATGTTCAGATCCCACCAGGAACGCCCCAGCATCAGGCGAGTCAGCGGTTTTTCCATATAGTTGAGCGGATAGCTCGGGTTCATCATGCCCGCTTTGCCACTATTTTCACCGTAGATCATCTTGTTATCGACAAGCGATTGTTTCAGCTCTGCGGAGCACTGCGTGCCTTTGGTGTAAGCATTGTTGGCGTAGCAGTTCAGGAACTCGGTGAACGTTTTAAAGCCCAGCTCGTCATCCTTGCTGCTGTCATAGCTGTATTCAATTTCATTCCACAGCCAGACCGACATGTTCTGGTACAGACGTTCCAGATCGACGCTGCTCAGACGCTCACCTTTGCGACCATTGGTACGGAAATAAAGCTCGTGCTGATACAGGCGCTGAATGTTGGTGCCTAAATCCGCCGCCTGCACCATCGCTTTCGCGGTGTCGGCGCTAAGATTCAGTTGCGTATAGCGCGGAACATACATGCCCCCGGTTACCGGAACGTTCGTGCCAGGACGATGTTCCAGGCAGTTGACCTCGTAGTGGTAGTCAGGATCCTTACACACCTCTAATCCAGGAAATGCCTTAAGGATTTTTGCCTTTGCCGCCTCCAGGGACTCGTTTGTTTCATGCTCCGCCTCATCGATAAAGGCATAACGCTTGACCTGTTTGCCATCGACATCTTCCAGCCAGCTGGCCACTTCCAGTTTCGGCTTGTCATCAGGCTTGTTTTCTTGCTGGTATTTCCAGATAACTTCTTTCGTTGTTTCATCAATGGTATACGGCGGTTTACCGTCGACAAACGGATAACGTTCATATACCCAGATGCCTTTTTCACGCTGCTGACGAACGCGATCCGGATACCCTTGAGGATCGTTATTCACCACCGATTTGTTGAGTGCCATTGACAGGCCTGCGGCATCAAGCAGACGCACAAAGCCGGACGCACTCTCTTCCTTAAGATTGCTCATCACGTTTTCCATGATCAGCACCGATCCGCCTTTGTTCAGATAGGCGATCAGATCCGTCACATCCTGCTGAGTCAGCTTCGGTTTGCTGGTATCTGCACGCAGTGGGATTGCATAGGGATCGTTACCCACCTGAGTCACATACTCAAAGCCGTTGAGGATCAGCAGCGGCATTTTCTGCGGATCGAGATCGCCATAGCTACTTAAATGTTCAACGGAGATACCCGCAAAATCCGGATGGAAGCCGAACTCAGCACTGTTTCCTGTAACCTGACCATGACGTTTGAAATAGACGGTATCCAGGTTGGTGCCCACGGTCATGCTGGTTTTCGCATCTGGAGTCCAGCTATTGTTAGACAGATAGCGCAACACGTTCTGCATAAAGTGCTTCATGTCATTTGAATCACCGTTACGCATACACTGACCGTTTTTATCAACACCACCTTCCCAGCTGTAACCGTTCGGGCAACGCAGGATGCTGTTGTAGTGCGGGTTACCGATAACCATCAGTTTGCCCTCACCAACTTGCCCCAGCGAAATAAATGGCAGATTGAAGGTGGCGGTATCGCGCGTGACGTTTTCTGGCACCACAAGAGAAGGTGCTTCCGTAATGTACGCCAGCTCGTTTTTATCCCAGGCGCGTTTTTCGCCAAACGCCAGCCAGTAGTTTTTATCATTACGCGCCATCAGAATCGGGAATGCCGCGTTGGAGATATTCACCACAGCCTGACCGCGTGCATTACCGGTGCTGCCATAGAAGTTGGTGGAGTCATGGAAAACATGGAACTTGCTGACAGATTTGTAGCTCTGATCCACGCCCCACAGCTTGTTGATAACGCCCTGAACCTGACCTTCGTTAACATTGCGTGCAGTCAACGAGAACCAACGTTGAGAGTTGCAGCTCCCAAGGGAGTCACAAATCGCCGTATCAATCTCTTTAGCCTGCCCGGATTTAAGTTGCTCAAGAAATTCGTTCTTCCGCTCAAAGGTTTGATCGCCTTCGCTCAACGTCTCGCCATTGGATAACGAGAGATTGATAATCTCGTTGATCACATTGGGATACTCGGCAAAGACCTGGCGCACTACATCCGGCACTTCACGCTCATCATTTTTTCCGCCCTGGGAGTAACGATGAATAAGTTGATCGATATTTGCCCCGCGAACTTCATCGCCCAGTTCCGTCAGTGCAATAGTCGACTTATTGCCGCGTACTGAGCCCAGTTCAAAGGTGTCGATGCCAAAGGAGATGGTTTCACCCCAGCTGAAGTTGAATTTGCCGTTTTCGCCAGTTACGCCACGGCCTGAGCTGGTGTAGTAATTTACGCCAACCACACCATTGCCCATGCTGTCGACCAGTCGACCTTCAGAAAGAATGATTTCCGTAGGTTGATACTGATAAAACTGTTCCGCGTTAGCCGACACGAAGGAAGCGTTCAGATCCGGTTTTGTTCCCGGCGTCGTGACGGGCACTACCGGTGAAGTATGAGTGGATGGCGCCTTATCGGTCGCGGCATTGTTTTCCACCTCTTCATTGACCAGCTTTTTGAACGCCTCCGGTGCCAGATCGATTTGCTTATACAGCGAATCGAAGCGTTTACTCTCCATCACCGAGGAGAAGGTCAGGCAAACCTGTTCTGTATCCGCCGGACAACTGTTCATGGAGGTTACCAGCGAGAGCGCATTGCTTTTCTTATCGTCGGACTCCGCCAGTTCTTGCGCGTCCTCAAGGCTAAACGACACTTTTTCAACCGCACGCAGGCTACGCGCAGCTTCTGACTGAGTGTCGAAGGTAGCAATTGTCGTGTTGTTCCCTGCCACACAGGTGACTTTGTCGCCTGGCGTAAAGGTAAAGCCGTCGCTGGATTCACCATTACATTTAGCACCGATTACCCGCTGGCTTCCGCCCAGGGTCAGATAACCCGTTTTCGTCGGAACAGGTTCTGGCTCCGGTTCTGGCGTTGGCTCTGGATCAGGTGTCGGCTCCGGAGTAGGTTCAGGCTCCGGCGTCGGCTCCGGGTTTGGTGTTGGATCAGGTTTCACTTCCGGCAAAGACCCTGTTCCAGAATCTACAGGCGGAGTATCGGAGGACGATCCTGAACCACCGCCATCACAACCGGCTAACAGGGTTGCGCTCAAAATAGCCGCTAAAAGCGATTTCTTATATTTAAATTTCTTATTCATTAATAACGCAAGTGACAAAATAAAGTTAAAAGATTCGTAACTGGGGAAATAGTTTTATGCTTTATCTTCTCTAATAATTTCCTCCATTCTTAAGAAAACTGCATTATTGATAACAAAACAGGTGAAATTTATAAGAATATCCCCTATACGATGCCAGTCGGGGTATTTATCAAAAGATTTAACAAACAAAAAAGTAACAATTATTCACAATGTGACTATCTCAAGCTGTTGATAGTTTTAACGATTGCGATTGCAAAAGCAACAGATAGCACGGTGTTTACTCATCAAGCGAACATAATTAATACAGACTTGTTTTGCGGGACAAAAAAATAGATATTCTCACGCACTTAATTATTTAGCGGGTTATCTGAATACAAAACATTATTGCTGCATAGATAATAAATCGGGAAATGATTTTTTAATTAATAAGACAGAATAATGTAACCAGCAAAGAATGAAGCCGGATGATATTGACGATCATCCGGCTTTGTTGACTTACGAGACTAACATTCCGGTAAACACATACGCCTGCAACAGCGTGATAATGCCAATAACGCTGGCAAAGATCAGACTGTGTTTCACAGTGTAGCGGAACAGTTCAGATTCTCTGCCCACCATACCTGTCGCGGCGCAGGCCACGGCGATAGATTGCGGGGAGATCATCTTGCCGGTCACGCCGCCGCTGGTGTTTGCTGCCACCAGCAGGGTGTCAGAGACGTTGATTTGCTGCGCGGTGGTTGATTGCAGTGAACCAAACAGGGCGTTAGAGGAAGTGTCCGAGCCGGTAAGGAATACCCCCAGCCAGCCGAGGAATGGCGAAAAGAACGGGAACATCACGCCAGTGCCCGCCAGTACCAGTGCCAGCGTGGTGGACATGCCGGAATAGTTGGTCACGAAGGCAAATGCCAGCACCATGCCAATCGACAATATCGGCCACTTCAGGCTAATTAGCGTTTCAGCAAAGACGCCAATACCTTTCTTGATCCCCACGCCGAGGATGAAGATAGAGATAATCGCCGCAATAAAAATAGCGGTGCCGCCAGCAGA
Organism: Escherichia sp. MOD1-EC7011; assembly: GCF_002965005.1. Taxonomy (NCBI): domain Bacteria; kingdom Pseudomonadati; phylum Pseudomonadota; class Gammaproteobacteria; order Enterobacterales; family Enterobacteriaceae; genus Escherichia; species Escherichia sp. MOD1-EC7011. Next base: position 23,712 of record NZ_PTRD01000056.1, on the reverse strand, counting down.
AAGCGGGTCGAATTTAAAAACCGCATCCATCGGTGTCGGCTGGGCGACAATGGGCGCCGCTTTCAGTACCTGCTGATGCAAATGAGGGATCTGGAAATTAATCACCAGCGAATAAAACGCACCGCCCGGAGCAAATAACGCTTTAAATGGCTTCATCGTCCAGATGGTGACCAGCACCGTTAAGATTAAAAACGGTGACCACGCACGAATGATTTGCCCCAGACTATATTCTGAAGGCACGGAACCGCCAGAAGACGGTTTATTCACCACCATCGCACCTGCGGATTGCCCCATGCTGATTGCCGTTTCGGTATTTTTCGGCCGCCATACTTTAAGGAATAAAGAGAGTGAGACGATACTCACCAGCGCCGAAGTAATATCCGGCAGTTCCGGGCCAATATAGTTAGAAGTAAAGAACTGAGTAACCGCAAAGCTACCACCCGCAACCAGCGCCGCTGGCCACGTCTCTTTCACCCCTTTCCAGCCGTCCATCATCGCCACCAGCCAGAACGGCACAAGAACTGACAGGAACGGCAACTGACGTCCCGCCATTGCACCAATATCAAACGGATCGATTCCCGTTACCTGACCGGCGACCAGAATTGGCACACCCAACGCACCAAACGCCACCGGCGCAGTGTTGGCAATCAGGCACAGCCCCGCCGCGTATAACGGTTTGAAACCCAGCCCCACCAGCAACGCACCGGTAATCGCCACCGGTGCGCCAAAGCCAGCCGCCCCTTCCAGCAGTGCGCCAAAGGAGAAACCAATCAGTAACACCTGCAAACGCTGATCGTCGGTGATAGAGATAACCGAACTGCGGATAATATCAAACTGCCCGCTGGCAACGGTTAATTTATAGAGGAATACCGCTGCGACAATAATCCACGCAATCGGCCATAAGCCATAAATAAAGCCATATCCCGCAGCAGCAAATGCCATATCGATCGGCATTTTAAAGGCGAATATCGCAATCAATATCGATAATATAAGGGTTATTGCTCCGGCGACATGTCCTTTCAGACGTAATACCGCGAGTGCAACGAAGAAGAATATTATCGGGATCAAGGCGACCAGAGCGGATAGCCCCAGTCCTCCCATCGGCATATACATTTGGGTCCAGGTAACCATATTGTTCAGTCTCTTATTATCTTTATATGCTTGATATACTTAAGGTTGTAATAAGCAAAAGAGGACCGAACTGTAAAATATAGGGGTTATACTTTACAGCAACAGCACGCTGCTAACGCAATTGCTACCTCTGGCATAACAAGTATATCGGGTAAGGGTTTCTGTTCCGCACACGCAGGCGCAGAGTATCGTTAAGATGTCCATATTGTTGTTTTAATCCCGCTAGTGATGCGCTACGGGTATTTAATATTGTTAAACCCTGATAATCGCTCCGGTTATTTCCGGGGTAAATGTACTACCGCAGTAACTATAATAGCCCCGACAATAAAACTTGCCGGGGCTTTTGCTATTGCTATTAATGACTTTCTTTTTCGCGTAAACGCCAGGCATGTAATAACGGTTCGGTATAACCGTTTGGCTGTTTCACACCGAGGAAGATTAAATCGCTGGCGGCTTTAAAGGCACACGAGTTAGCGAAATTCCCCACCATCGGACGATACGCCGGATCGCCAGCGTTTTGCTGATCCACCACTTTCGCCATGTTCTCCAGCGACACCTGCACCTGTTCTTTGGTCAGAATACCGTGACGTAACCAGTTGGCAATATGCTGGCTGGAGATGCGCAGCGTTGCGCGGTCTTCCATCAGCGCCACGTTGTGAATATCCGGCACTTTTGAACAACCAATCCCCTGCTCCACCCAACGCACCACGTACCCCAGAATCCCCTGCACGTTGTTATCCAGCTCTTGTTGGATTTCTTGCGCCGACCAGTTAGCGTTTTCAGCGACCGGAATAGTCAGCAGATCGTCCAGCAGCGGTTCAAATTCAGCATTGAACTCGGTCTGAGCAATGTTGGCTTGCACGCTCTGTACGTTGGTTTGGTGGTAGTGCAGCGCATGGAGCGTAGCGGCAGTTGGCGACGGAACCCAGGCCGTGTTTGCCCCGGCACGTAACTGATCGCCCTTTTGGCTGTACATGTCCGCCATCAGATCCGGCATTGCCCACATGCCCTTACCGATTTGCGCTTTACCGCGCAGCCCACAGAACAGACCGGAAAGCACGTTATTACGTTCGTAGGCTTTGATCCACGGCGTCGATTTCATCTGGTTTTTACGCAACATCGGGCCAGCTTCCATCACCGAATGCATCTCATCACCGGTACGGTCGAGGAAGCCGGTGTTGATGAACGCCACGCGGTTGCGTGCCTGAGCGATACAGCTACGCAAGTTCAGCGAGGTTCGGCGTTCTTCATCCATAATGCCCATTTTCAGGGTATTCGGTGCCATACCGAGCATTGTCTCAACGCGGGTAAACAGTTTGTTGGCGAACGCCACTTCCTGCGGACCGTGCATTTTCGGTTTCACAATATAGACACTGCCAGTGCGCGAGTTTTTCTGCACTTTTAAATCATAGAGGGCAATCGCGCCAGTCATGACGCCATCAAGAATGCCTTCCGGGATTTCATTGCCTTCACTGTCCCAAATCACAGGAATGGTCATCAAATGACCCACGTTGCGGATAAACAGCAACGAGCGTCCGTGCAGAGAAATTTCAGAGCCATCGGCGGCGGTGTACTGACGATCGTCATTCAGTTTACGCACGATTTGCCGACCGTTTTTTTCCATTTTCTCTTGCAGAGTCCCCTGCATCAGGCCCAGCAGATTGCGGTACAGCAGGATTTTATCTTCCGCATCAACCGCCGCGACCGAATCTTCGCAGTCGAGAATGGTACTGATGGCAGCTTCGACGATTACGTCGTTGATGTGCGCCGGATCGTCTTTGCCAATCCGCCCGTTGGCATCGATTTGCAGCTCAATATGCAGGCCGTTATTTTTCAGCAAAATGCAGGTCGGCGCAGCGGCATCGCCACGGTAACCGACAAACTGTGCTGGAGTACGTAACGTGGTTTCTTTACCATTTTTCAACTGGATGCGTAATTGTTTATCGACCACCTTAAACGCCACCACATCCTGATAGCTGCCGTTTTCCAGCGGCAGTGATTCGTCAAGAAAATGACGAACCCAGGCAATAACCTGCTCGCCGCGCTGCGGATCGTAGCCGCTGACCATCGCCCCTTCCTGCGGGATGATGTCGCTGCCGTATAACGCGTCGTACAGTGAGCCCCAGCGAGCGTTCGCCGCGTTCAGCGCGTAGCGGGCATTCATTGCCGGAACCACCAGTTGCGGCCCCGCCTGGCTGGTGATTTCGCTGTCGATGCCCGTGGTTTCCACCGTCACGTGCTCCGGTTGCGGCACCAGGTAGCCCAGTTCACGCAGGAAAGATTTATAGGCCGCTTTATCTTTTACCGGCCCCGGATTGCTGCGATGCCACTCATCAAGCGCCGCCTGAATGCGATCGCGCTCTGCCAGCAACTGACGATTTTCTGGTGCCAGATCGTGAACAATCTCATCAACATTGCGCCAGAACGCGGCAGCATCCAGTTCCACGCCCGGCAAAACTTCTTCATCCACAAAACGTTTAAAATTGGCGTCAATGCGTAAACGGCCCTGGGTTATGGTTTCACTCATTATTTATCTCCTCGTTTTCGCTTATTTCGCCAACACCGCTGCTGCCGCTTTCGCGACCTGCGCATCCTGTGCTCCGGTTAAACCAGAAACGCCCACGGCACCAATAATTTGCCCATCCACAACAACCGGTACGCCGCCTTCCAGCGACGTCAGTAACGGCGCAGTCACGAACGCGGTACGTCCGTTGTTCACCATCTCTTCATAGCCCTTAGTTTCACGACGCCCCAGCGCGGCGGTACGCGCTTTCTCCTGGGAGATGTAAGCCGCAATCGGCGCGCAATCATCCATGCGACTTAACGCCAGCAGATGACCGCCGTCATCGGCAACAGCAATGGAAACAGACCAGTTATTTTTCTGCGCCTCTTCCTGACCTGCGGCAATAATTGCACTCGCCATTTGCTGGCTAAGAATGACTTTAGTTTTCATTTTGTTATTCCTTTTCAAGGGCTTGTTCTACAATTTCAATCCAGTGGCGCACAGAGGTACGACCGGCGCTCGCCAGATGCGTCTGGCAACCAATGTTGGCGGTGACGATCATTTCCGGTTTGCCGCTTTCCAGCGCATTCATTTTGTTATCCCGTAGCTGGCGCGCCAGATCGGGATGCGTTAACGCATATGTTCCCGCCGACCCGCAGCACAGATGGCTATCGGGAACGTCGGTTAAGGTAAATCCAAGACGAAGTAACACTTTTTCCACTTCGCCGTTCAGCTTTTGCGCATGTTGCAGAGTACACGGGCAGTGGAAGGCCAGTTTTTTATCGCCGCGAATCGCCAGTTTTTCCAGCGGTTCCTCGCGCAACAGTTCGACTAAATCGACCGCCAGTTCACTGACCTGACGTGCTTTATCGGCATACAGCGCATCGTTTTTCAGCATCTGCCCATACTCTTTGACGAACGCACCGCAGCCGCTGGCAGTTTGCAAAATTGCCTCGGCACCTGCTTCAATTGCGGGCCACCAGGCATCAATATTATTGCGCGCACGCGCTAAGCCCTTTTCTTGCGCATTAAGATGATAGTCCACCGCGCCACAACAGCCTGCTTCGTTAGCAGGCATGACGCTGATCCCCAGACGATCCAGCACCCGCGCGGTTGCCGCGTTGGTGTTGGGCGAAAGCGTAGGCTGGGCGCAGCCTTCCAGCATTAAAACCCGACGCTTATGGCGCAGCGGCGGACGCGGTTTAGCTTTCACCGTTTCGGCAGGCAGTTTTGCTCTGACCTGTTCCGGCAAAAACGGTCGCAGCACCAGCCCTACCTGCGTCAATGCGCGAAAGACCGCCGGACGCGGCACTACCTGGCGCAATCCTTCGCGCAGCATTCGCTCCGGCAGTGGGCGTTTCACTTTCTGCTCGACAATATCACGCCCGATATCCAGTAAATTGTGATAGCGCACACCAGAAGGACAGGTGGTTTCACAGTTGCGGCAAGTGAGACAGCGATCGAGATGCTCCTGCGTTTTAAGCGTAACTTCGTTGCCTTCCAGCACCTGTTTAATCAGATAGATGCGCCCGCGCGGCCCGTCCAGTTCATCCCCCAGAAGCTGATAGGTTGGGCAGGTTGCAGTACAAAATCCGCAGTGAACACAGGCGCGCAGGATGCTGTCGGCTTCCAGCGCGCGCGCGTTCTGACGCATCTCTTCGGTTAATCGGGTTTGCATAGCCTGCTCCTCATAGTTCCGCGTACATGCGACCGGGGTTAAACACGCCGCAAGGGTCGAGCTGCTTTTTAAGCTGCTGGTGATAGCGGAATAAGGGAGTCGGTAGCGGAGCAAAGCCGCCATCTCCGGCACTAAAGCGAGTCGCATGACCGCCAGCGTTGCGGGCGATGCGGTGGATTTGATTGTCATCGGCGGTCGATTTCAGCCAGCGTAACGCGCCGCCCCAGTCGATCAGTTGCTCGCCGGGTAAATCCATCATCGGCGCATCGGTGGGTAAGGAAATGCGCCATAAAGTGCCCGGTAATGAGAAGAACGGCAATTGTTGTTCGCGCAATTGCTGCCAGAACTGACCAGCGACCTCTTCGCCACCCAGCAGTTCACGCGCTGCTTTTACCGATCCTTCACCGCCTTCAAGGCGGAGCCACAAGGCGTTGTCGAAATAACATAAGCCGCTAATGGGAAGTGGCTGGAGTTGCCACTGGGCGATTTCACTCATGGCTTCTTGTAGGTTGATTTCCCGCCGCAGGCTCAAGGTAGCGCGCGGTCGCGGCAACACTTTCATTGAGATTTCAGTGAGTACGCCAAGACAACCGTAGCTTCCGGCCATTAACCGCGAGAGATCGTATCCGGCGACGTTTTTCATCACTTCGCCACCAAAACGCAGATGTTTTCCAGCGCCGGTAATGATGCGCGTGCCGAGGACAAAATCGCGGACCGAACCGCTCCACGGGCGACGCGGCCCCGCCAGCCCGCAGGCGACCATCCCGCCCCAGGTGGCTTCTTCACCATAATGCGGCGGCTCGCAGGGAAGCATTTGCCCCGCACTTTCCAGCGCCGCTTCAATCGCCACCAGCGGCGTTCCGGCGCGAGCGGTGATCACCAGTTCGGTCGGGTCGTAATTAACAATGCCGCGATGGCAACGCACATCCAGCGTTTGCCCGGCGACAGGGCGACCTAAAAAGGCTTTGCTATTGCTTCCCTGAATTACCAGCGGCGTTTTATCACTAATCGCCTGATTCACCTGCTCCAGTAACACCTGGCTGTAATCACACTCGCGTAGCATCAGAAACGCTCCAGTTCAGGGAAAGGTAAATGACCGTGATGCACGTGCATGGCACCAAATTCAGCGCAGCGGTGCAGTGTGGGGATGTTTTTCCCTGGGTTCAGCAAACCATCGGGGTCAAACGCCGCCTTGACCGCATGGAAGGTCGTGATTTCATCGCTGTTGAACTGGGCGCACATTTGATTGATTTTTTCGCGCCCGATGCCATGTTCCCCACTGATGCTGCCGCCCACTTCAACGCAGAGTTCGAGGATCTTCCCGCCCAGCTCTTCCGCGCGGGCAAATTCACCGGGTTCGTTGGCATCGAAAAGGATTAACGGGTGCATGTTGCCGTCTCCGGCATGAAAGACGTTGGCGACGCGTAAATCATATTGCTGCGATAAACGGGCAATGCCTTCCAGTACGCCAGGCAGGGCGCGACGCGGGATGGTGCCGTCCATACAGTAGTAATCCGGCGAGATACGCCCCACCGCCGGGAAGGCGTTTTTGCGACCGGCCCAGAAACGCACGCGCTCCGCTTCGTCCTGTGCCAGACGGACATCAGTCGCGCCCGCTTTCAGCAAGATGTCGTTAACCCGCTCGCAGTCTTCCTGAACGTCAGACTCCACGCCGTCCAGCTCGCACAACAAAATCGCTTCGGCGTCGACGGGATAACCGGCATGAATAAAATCTTCCGCCGCGCGGATCGACAGGTTATCCATCATCTCCAGCCCGCCGGGGATAATGCCATTGGCGATGATGTCACCGACGGCGAGTCCGGCTTTTTCTACCGAGTCAAAGCTGGCTAACAGAACCCGCGCCACGGGCGGCTTCGGCAACAGCTTCACCGTTACTTCGGTGGTCACGCCGAGCATACCTTCCGATCCGGTGAACAGCGCCAGCAGGTCAAAACCAGGCGAATCCAGCGCGTCCGATCCCAGCGTCAGCGCCTCGCCGTCCAGCGTTTGCACTTCAATTTTCAGCAGGTTATGTACGGTCAGACCATATTTCAGGCAGTGGACGCCACCGGCATTTTCCGCCACATTGCCGCCAATTGAACAGGCGATTTGTGAGGAAGGATCCGGCGCGTAATAGAGATTATGCGGCGCAACGGCCTGGGAGATCGCCAGGTTACGCACGCCCGGCTGCACGCGCGCGCGGCGACCAACGGGGTTAATGTCGAGGATTTCTTTAAAGCGCGCCATCACCAACAACACACCTTTTTCCAGCGGCAGCGCGCCACCAGAAAGCCCGGTGCCTGCACCACGGGTCACCACCGGTACACGCAGGCGGTGGCAGACAGCCAGAATCGCTGTCACCTGTTCCATTTGCTTAGGCAGAACAACCAGTAATGGACGCGTGCGATACGCGCTCAACCCGTCACACTCGTAAGGAATGATCTCCTCATCGGTATGCAGGATCTCCAGTCCAGGGGCATGCTCACGCAGTGCCATCAGTACCGATGTGCGGTCGACATCGGGTAAAGCGCCATCAAGACGCTCTTCGTACAAGATGCTCATGAGTAGGCTTCGCTTTGTTGTGTTGTGTGGCAGCTGATTTTTGCGCGCTGCTTCTGTGAACAGTTATTAAGCGGGCTTTTTGTTTTCGTCTATCTCTTTAGCTACCGGTCAGACCATTTTTTTTCCAGCTCTGTGACCTTGCATTGGTTAACTTAATGTTAAATTGATGTAACATAATCACTTACGTGATGTGCGTGTTTTGCGAATTAAGAACAGAAAAATTGGTCCTACCTGTGCACGAGGTCCGGGAATGAAAGATGAGCGTCGCCCTATTTGCGAAGTGGTTGCAGAGAGTATCGAACGGTTGATTATCGACGGCGTGTTGAAGGTTGGGCAGCCGCTTCCTTCAGAGCGCCGACTGTGTGAAAAGCTCGGCTTCTCACGCTCCGCACTGCGCGAAGGGCTGACTGTGCTGCGCGGGCGCGGGATTATTGAAACGGCGCAGGGGCGTGATTCCCGTGTGGCTCGTCTTGATCGGGTGCAGGACACCAGCCCGCTAATCCATCTGTTCAGTACGCAGCCGCGAACGCTGTACGATCTGCTCGACGTTCGCGCACTGCTGGAAGGTGAATCAGCCAGGCTGGCGGCAACGCTGGGAACCCAGGCTGATTTTGTCTTGATAACCCGCTGTTATGAAAAAATGCTCGCCGCCAGTGAGAACAACAAAGAGATTTCGCTGATCGAACATGCGCAGTTGGATCACGCTTTTCATCTCGCCATTTGTCAGGCTTCCCACAATCAGGTGCTGGTATTTACTCTGCAATCATTGACCGACCTGATGTTTAATTCGGTGTTTGCCAGCGTGAATAATCTCTATCATCGACCACAGCAGAAGAAACAGATCGATCGCCAACATGCGCGGATCTATAACGCGGTTTTACAACGGTTGCCGCATGTCGCCCAGCGCGCCGCCCGCGATCACGTGATGACCGTAAAAAAGAATCTCCACGATATCGAGCTGGAAGGCCACCACTTGATTCGCTCGGCGGTGCCGCTGGAGATGAATCCGGGGGGAATGTGAGCCGAGTTTTCCTCCTCACCCTAACCCTCTCCTCGAGGGGCGAGGGGATCGCCCCTGCGCTTAATGGGAGCTGGTATTAAATGTGCTTTTCATACAATCGGTAACGTTTATACGGCTCCGCCCCAATGCGTTCCAGCATGTTATTCATGCCTGTATTGGTTTCGAGGATCCATGACATCTCCAGCGCATCGATCTTCCGGCGGGCAAACGGATCGCGTAAGGCTTCAATCAATAACAACGCAATCACCGGGCCGATGCGGCTGAACTGATACTCGTCCCGCACGCCCATCAGCGGTACTCGCGCAGTTCGCACACCGCTGACTTTTAAGCGCCACAGCAATTTTGCCCAGCCGAAGGGAAAGAGCGATCCGTTCAGATCGGCAATCGCCTCGTTGATGTTCGGTAAGCCGACAATAAACGCACAGGGTGCAGAATCTATCTCAGCGATGTAGATCATATCGTCCGGCACCAGATATTTAAGTTGATCGCCCATGGTCGCAAATTCGCGTTCGGTAAACGGCACAAATCCCCAGTTGTGCTGCCATCCAGAGTTGAAAATCTCACGCAGGATCTGCATTTCTTCGGCAAACCTCTGGCGATTGATGCAGCGAATGGTCACCTTCTTGCGTACCTGCTCCATCAGTTTTTTTAGCGCCGGAGAAAAAGTGAGATCGGTTCGCTGCATCCACCACGCCAGTAGATCAATGCCTTTGCGATAACCCAATTGTTCAATATGCGCGGCATACCACGGTTTACCGTGCGGCATCATCGCGCATGGCGGTGTGTCAAAACCTTCAATCAGTAATCCGCTTTCCTGATTGATATTCAGGCTGAAAGGTCCGCTGATGTTGCGCGCGCCTTGTGACTTCAACCACGCTTCCGCTGCGCCAAATAAAGCGGCAAAAACCTGCGGATCTTCAATGGCATCAATCATACCGAAATGACCAGTATCTTCACCGTAACGCTCACGGTGCAAGGTATCAATTTGCGCGGTAATGCGCCCGACTATCTGCCCCGCTTTTTTTGCCACCCACGCCTGCCAGATAATATGCTCCGTCCCCGGATTCTTCTCTGACAAATGCTCGCTGCGTTCAATGAATAAAGGAGGGATCCAGTTTGGATCATCGGGATAAAGTGATGACGGAAAAGCGATAAATGCCTTAAGGTCATGTTTATTTATTACTTTTTCAATTTTAATCATCAGCGTCTCGCATTCCCTACCTCAATGGCTAACAAATAATTAACGGAGGGAATACGGACAATAACCGAGATGTTCGGCATCTAAATAATCCATCCGATGAATATAAAATACTGCTTTTAATTATTGCGATAAAACCATTACCTACATTATCTGAAAAATATTAATATTTAGTGCTTAATGCGGCCAGACAGGCCATTTGCTTAATATATTCACAAATCAAATATTATTCACAATAAAAACAAAAAAGTTAAAATCATTATTTAAATCAATGTTCAATATCGCACCCGTGAAAATACTATCTCATTTATCTTTTATGCATATATAATCCACCGCATTATTGTCATTTTATTTTTGATATCCAATTTTCTCGTGGTGTATATGTCTAATAAAATTTTTACGTATTCCCTGCCTATGCGCTATGCCGATTTTCCAACGCTGGTTGATGCTTTGGATTATGCCGCTCTGGGCCGCGCCGGAATGAACTTTTATGACAGACGTTGCCAGCTTGAAGATGAACTGGAATATCACAATTTAAAAGCACATGCCGAAGCAGGCGCAAAGCGGTTGTTATCGCTGAACCTGAAAAAAGGCGATCGCGTGGCGCTGATTGCCGAAACCAGTAGCGGGTTTGTCGAAGCATTTTTTGCCTGCCAGTATGCCGGGTTAGTCGCCGTCCCGTTGGCGATTCCGATGGGGGTCGGTCAGCGAGATTCCTGGAGCGCCAAATTGCAGGGCTTACTGGCAAGCTGTCAGCCTGCCGCGATTATCACCGGCGATGAGTGGTTACCGTTAGTCAATGCCGCGACGCATGACAACCCTGAGTTGCATGTGTTAAGCCATGCCTGGTTTAAATCCTTGCCGGAAGCCGACGTTACGCTCCAGCATCCCGTTCCAGACGATATCGCCTACCTCCAGTACACCTCCGGCAGCACCCGTTTTCCTCGTGGCGTCATCATTACTCATCGCGAAGTGATGGCCAATCTACGTGCTATCAGCCACGATGGCATTAAATTACGCCCTGGCGACCGCTGCGTCTCCTGGCTGCCTTTCTACCATGATATGGGACTGGTCGGCTTTCTCCTGACCCCCGTCGCCACGCAGCTTTCAGTGGATTACTTGCGCACTCAGGATTTCGCCATGCGCCCGCTGCAATGGCTTAAATTGATCAGCAAAAATCGCGGCACCGTTTCCGTTGCGCCACCGTTTGGCTATGAACTGTGCCAGCGCCGTGTGAATGAAAAAGATCTCGCTGAACTGGATCTCTCCTGCTGGCGCGTCGCCGGTATTGGCGCTGAGCCAATCTCCGCAGAGCAACTCCATCAATTTGCTGAATGTTTCCGTCAGGCTAACTTTGACGATAAAACTTTCATGCCATGCTACGGGCTGGCAGAGAACGCGCTTGCCGTCAGTTTTTCTGACGAAACCTCCGGCGTTGTAGTTAACGAAGTGGATCGCGACATCCTCGAATATCAGGGTAAAGCTGTTACGCCGGGTGCTGAAACACGCGCCGTATCGACTTTCGTCAACTGCGGTAAAGCATTGCCGGAACATGGCATTGAAATCCGCAATGAAGCAGGTATGCCGGTTGCGGAACGTGTAGTAGGCCATATTTGCATCTCCGGCCCCAGCCTGATGAGCGGGTACTTTGGCGACCAGGTTTCGCAAGACGAGATTGCCGCGACGGGCTGGTTAGATACCGGCGACCTCGGCTATCTGCTGAACGGTTATTTGTATGTCACCGGGCGCATTAAAGATCTGATTATTATTCGTGGCCGCAATATCTGGCCGCAGGATATTGAGTACCTGGCGGAGCAGGAGCCGGAAATCCACTCTGGCGATGCCATTGCGTTTGTTACCGCCCAGGAAAAAATCATTTTGCAGATCCAGTGTCGGATTAGTGACGAAGCACGTCGCAGGCAGCTTATCCACTCGCTGGCGGCGCGGATACAAAGCGAGTTTGGCGTGACAGCGGCTATCGATCTGTTACCGCCCCACAGTATTCCCCGCACGTCTTCCGGCAAACCCGCCCGCGCGGAAGCGAAAAAACGTTATCAGAAGGCCGTCGCCGCTAATCCCCCTGTGCAGGAATCTCTCGTATGAGCCAAACAGTCGCGGTGACGGGTGCTACCGGGTTTATTGGTAAATATATTATCGATAACCTGCTCGTTCGCGGCTTTCATGTTCGCGCGTTGACGCGTACTGCCCGCGCTCACGTCAGCGATAACCTCATCTGGGTGCGTGGTTCGCTGGAAGACACGCATTCGCTTAGCGAGCTGGTTGCCGGAGCCAGCGCGGTGGTCCATTGCGCCGGGCAAGTGCGCGGACACAAAGAAGAGATTTTTACCCGCTGTAACGTTGACGGCAGCCTGCGCCTGATGCAGGCGGCAAAAGAGAGCGGCTTTTGCCAACGTTTTCTGTTTATCTCTTCGCTGGCGGCGCGCCATCCTGGACTCTCCTGGTATGCAAAATCCAAACACGTCGCCGAACAACGGCTTATCGCAATGGCTGACGAAATAATGCTGGGAATTTTTCGTCCGACAGCAGTCTATGGCCCCGGCGATAAAGAGCTAAAACCGCTATTTGACTGGATGCTGCGCGGCCTGCTGCCACGACTTGGTGCGCCAGATACACAACTATCTTTCCTGCACGTTACCGATTTCGCGCAAGCTGTAGGCCAGTGGTTAAGCGCCGAAACTGTACCAACGCAAACGTATGAGTTATGCGATGGCGTCCCCGGCGGCTATGACTGGCAACGCGTACAACAGCTCGCCGCCGTTGCCCGTCGCGGTTCCGTGCGGATGGTCGGCATTCCTCTACCGTTGCTCACCTGCCTTGCGGATATCAGCACAACATTAAGTCGTCTGTCTGGTAAAGAGCCAATGCTGACGCGCTCAAAAATTCGTGAATTAACCCATGCCGACTGGTCGGCAAGTAATAACCGTATTTCTGAAGATATTAACTGGTTTCCCGGGATTAGCCTGGAACACGCATTACGCAACGGGCTATTTTGATTGTCTTGTTTAAAGGTGTGTTAACGTTTCTATGGTAAATCGTGAAATAGTAATGGATTACATCCTTTCCTGTTTACAGGATTTGGTCGAAAACGGTGTGGAAATTAAGCCCGACAGCGATCTCGTCAACGATCTTGGCCTGGAGTCGATCAAGGTGATGGATCTCTTAATGATGCTGGAAGACAGATTCGATATTTCCATTCCTATTAATATTCTGCTGGATGTCAAAACCCCTGCGCAATTAATGGAAACACTACTTCCATGGCTGGAGAATAAATAATGGGGCTATACGATAAATATGCGCGTCTTGCTGGCGAGCGACTGCAATTTAGTGATAACGGTTTAACACCGTTTGGCACCTGTATTGATGAAGTCTATTCCGCCACCGAAGGGCGTATCGGCAATAAAAAAGTGATCCTGGCCGGAACCAATAATTATCTCGGTTTAACCTTCAATAACGAGGCCATCGCCGAAGGTCAGGCAGCGTTAGCGGCACAAGGCACCGGCACCACCGGTTCTCGTATGGCTAATGGCAGCTATGCGCCACATCTGGCGTTAGAAAAAGAGATTGCCGAGTTTTTCAATCGCCCTACTGCTATTGTTTTTTCAACCGGTTATACCGCCAATTTAGGCGTCATCAGCGCACTTGCCGACCATAACGCCGTAGTGTTGCTGGATGCCGACAGCCACGCCAGTATTTATGATGCCTGCTCTCTCGGCGGCGCGGAAATTATTCGTTTTCGCCATAACGACGCCAACGATCTGGAACGTCGCATGATTCGCCTCGGCGAACGGGCGAAAGAGGCGATTATCATCGTTGAGGGCATCTACAGTATGCTCGGCGACGTTGCACCGCTGGCGGAAATTGTTGATATCAAACGTCGTCTCGGCGGTTATTTGATTGTCGATGAAGCTCATTCGTTTGGCGTGTTAGGCGCAACGGGGCGCGGGCTGGTTGAGGCCGTTGGCGTTGAGGACGATGTTGATATTATCGTTGGCACCTTCAGTAAGAGTCTGGCCTCTATCGGCGGTTTTGCCGTAGGCTCGGAAGCGATGGAAGTGCTGCGCTACGGCAGCCGCCCGTATATTTTTACCGCCTCCCCTTCTCCTTCCTGCATTGCGACCGTGCGCTCGTCGTTAAGAACCATTGCCACACAACCAGAGTTGCGGCAAAAATTGATGGATAACGCCAACCATCTGTATGACGGTCTGCAAAAATTGGGTTACGAGCTAAGCTCGCATATTAGCCCGGTAGTGCCAGTGATAATCGGTTCGAAAGAGGAAGGGCTACGCATCTGGCGCGAGCTTATCTCACTGGGCGTATATGTGAATCTTATCCTGCCACCTGCCGCGCCGGCAGGCATTACGCTGCTGCGCTGTAGCGTTAACGCCGCTCACAGTCGCGAACAAATTGATGCCATCATTCAGGCATTTGCCACACTGAAACAGTAATGTTAACCCGCCGTGGTGTTGCGCCACGGCGGGTTTAATGTTGACTGTCATACCAATACACCAGGCTCAACGCCACCAGCACAAACGCTATCGGTAAACCGAGCGCGGTAACAGGTGCGCTCAACGCAAATAGCAATCCCAGATTGACCATGATTTGATAGCTAATCCAGGTAAGCAAGCCAACGATGACGCCCACAGCAAGACGGCTGCCCATTCCCGGTGAGCGCGGGGCGCTAAAGGTAAACGGCACAGCCAGTAAAATCATCGCCAGGGTTAAGAGCGGTTGCCCCAGCTTTTCCCACAGCGCCAGACGATATTCGCTGCTGGGTTGTCCGGTTTCCTGCAAATAATGGATGTAATGGTTGAGCTGGCGGACAGAAAAGCTATTACCCGGCATAGATAACTCTTCGAGATTCATACTGGTGAATGCCGATTGCCACGGCAGATTATCTAATGTTTCCAGCGTTTCTTTGCCGTTAAGCCATTTTTTATGATTCACACCGTGCAGGAGCCACGTTTTATCGTCTTCGATGGTGGCGCTGCGCGCGTAAATGTAAGATTCGAGTGACAGATCGTCGCGGTAATGAAATATCTCCACACCTACCGGCTGGCCCTGTTCATTCAGCGATTTCACCGTCACAAATTCATTGTCACGTCTGGCCCACAACATGTTGCCGGTGATGTCATCGTCTACCCCTAACGCGGTGGCGGTCGATTTGATTTGCAGCGCCTGTTGCTGCAATGGCGACGCTACCCACTCATCAATCGCGCCTAACGAGACTGTCCACAGAACTCCGGCAACCAGCACCACCAGCGCGATACGGAAAATGGAAAATCCCGTGCTGCGAATGGCGGTAAGTTCACTGTTTTTCGATAACTGCCCAAGACCAACAATCCCCCCTAATAACGCGATAAACGGCGCAAGATCGACCAGTGTGCGCGGCAGGGTCATCACCACCACCAGCACCGCCTGAGTCCAGCGATAACCACCAGGGCTGACATCATCCAGCTCGTTAATCAGGTTGAAGGTGGTAAAAAGCGGCAGCAGTAGCCCTGCGGCAGCAGCAAAACCGAGAAACAGGTGACGGATTAAATAGCGACTGAAGACATTCATCGGGAAAATTTCTGCAGCAAAGAGAAGTCGCGAGCGACCAGCACTAACAAACCAGTCAACATCAGTCCAGGCACTAACCACAAACCAGGGATAACAGGAATTGCACCGTTTGCCACCAGAGTGCGGCAAACGTCTCCGCCATAAAAAATGGCAATAAACAGTAACGTTAAAGGCAGTAAGGTAGAAAATCGCCCCTGCCGTGGTTTTACCCGACTTAAAGAGATAGCCATCAATGCCATTAACAACGCAGTCACGCCACGGCTTTGTCGCCATTGCAATTCGGCATGATCGGCAGGAAAGACAGAATGCGCCAGCTCCGTGACCGACTTCGCTTTGCGTTTGACGTTAGGGCTTTGATCCAGCGGATTCAGATGTAATTGTAGATTGCGGTAGATCTGTTCGTTGTCGTCATTGCCCTGATGATCGAGAAGATAGGCTGTGCCGTTATGCAACATGACGGTCGGTTTGTCCGGAGAGGGATCGATAACATCAACGGAGCGGGCACGAAAAATGCGGGTTCGATTGGCTGTAGAAGTATATATCAGCGCGTCAGTCAGGCGATTATTGTCTTGATCAACCGTCTGCGAGAGGATCATCCGCCCATTATCGTTAGTATTAAATTTCTTTGCCCGTAGCTGGCGGACATCCAACTCCGACTGCGACTGTTGCTCCAGTTGATAAATCTGCGCATAAGCCCACGGCCGACCATACATCGACAAAACGGTGACAAAAATACTTAACGGTATTGCAAGGTAAAGAACAGCTTTATACAAACGCGCCGGGCTGCCTCCCGCCGCAGAAATTGCGGTAATTTCTGAGTCGGTATACATCTGCCCAAGCGTCACGCCAACCGACACATACAGGCCAACCGGTAACAACATCTCCAGTGCAATCAGCACCTTGTAGAAAACGATATCCAGCACAACGTTGAGAGCTAAAGTGCCATTTGCCGCTTCGGTCAGATAACGCTGTGCGGAATAGCTGGCGAAAATAAAGATCAGAAAACCGACGATAATCAGCACCAGACGGCGCGTACCGCGCATGATGTAATGTTCAACCAGCTTCATCTCACTAACGCCCTCAATCCTTTGAGTTTTTTATTCATTGATCAGCTTCTGCGCCAGCGCAATAACATGATCTACCTCTTCCGGCGTCAGGCTGCCGTCCTTTGCCCACTGAATTTGCCCGGCTTTATTCAATACCAGAATGGTTGAACTCTGCTCCGGTAATAGCCAGGCAACGCGTCCCAGACCATTGCCGTCAATAACGAATTGCGCCCATGGATAGCGGCGTTTATTTTTCTCGATTTTACCGCTCACAAAATAGCCTGTACCAAAGATAGCATCATCGGTATTCACAATGGTGGTGGGCTGAAAACGATCCTGCGGAAAGTTCGCCACTTCTACTGCTTTGATTAACAGTGAGTTCTTTTTCTTTGCCGACTTGCGCCTGGCGATATACTGGATAATGCGGACTTTTCCCTTCAGTTGCGTACTGTTCCACTTTTGGTAGTGAATTTCGTCGTTATTAAGCAGTAGCTCGCCGCCTTCCTGGATATAAACAGGCGTAACCTGCTTCCCATTGATGAAATTATGCGCCGCCGTGCCTGGTGCTAAGAGTGCGATAATCAGAGCGACAATCCGACGAGATGGCATTATTGCTCCGGATATAGCGGAAAACGCGAGATAAGCAGCTCTAAACGCTGGCGAATATCGCTATCCAGCGCCACCGGTGCGTCATATGACCGGCGGTTTTCCATATCATCCGCCACCATGTCGTCGTGCTTATCCCCCATCAGACCATTAATGGCAGCGAGGAAGCGGGAAATCTGTAACGCCTCTTTATTTTCAGGATCAAGCGATCTTAGGGTGTCGTAATAAGAAACCTGCTGACTGATGATTTTTCGCACATCATGAAATTCCCTGCCGGTTAGTCGCGGTTTGGCAATAATCTCTTTCAGGATATGCATTTGCTTTTGCCGATAGGCAATAAAACCGTTCACGCTTTCTAACTGGCTATGGCGTAATGACCAGTTCACTAACGACCAGACCGGAGAGCTTAAATAAATCCGTAACAGGTTACCGTAATACGACACGATATTTTTCTTACCGTTACGAAAACCATCCTGAAAATGGCCCAGACATACCGTCGTTTTGCCGAATAAAAATCCGGCCTGATGCTTCTTTAAATACAACCGTTGAGCAAAACGTAAATGCTTATAGCGCGCTCGCATGTATTTAAATTGTTTGCGCTCATCGTCGGTAAGTACTTTTCCTTTTGCTTGTTTCAGCGTTAAGCGAAGCAACTCCTTGCGATTTACACCGTCCAGCCAGAATCTCAGACATAAGGCATAATTGTCATGAATATTATCTGATGAACAGCGCAAAGTGATCGTTGGAGGCAAGATAACCTGTGCGTCAATAACATCATTATCATCAACAGCAATAAATAAACGCTCACTGACCTCAAGTGGAAAATATTTTCTCATCATTGGGATTTTTCTCCTGCAACATTATAAATCAATAGATGGCGACGGAAAAAAGTCCTTAATGTCGGTGCTAACGAGAGGATCACATCCAGACATTGACCACCGAAATAAGCAAATGCAGCCCCCATTACGCCAAACAGATGACAAAACATAAATAACAAAACAACGTAGGTTAACGATGCGATAGTTTGCGCTATCAAAAAAGCGCGCTGTTTACCCGCCATTAGTAGTAATGATTGCTGCGGGAAGCCCAGCATCGAAATAACAATCGCGCCAAGCATCACCTGGATCAGGTCATATGCTTCGAGATATTTGACGCCAAATACCAGCGAAATGAGCGGCTTGCCGACGATTAGCACCGCGAGCGCCACCAGAACACCAATTCCGCCAGCCAGTAACCCTGACTTCACGCCTAACAACCACGGTCTGGTAGTGCGCGGATCTAAGCGCATTACTTCTGGATAAAAACTTTTACCCAGCAAACCCGCCGGCGTCCCGGCTGCGTCGAAGAATGTCATGGCAATTTTAAATAACCCGGCTGCGGCTGGCCCCAACACAATCCCCACCAGCACTGTGCTGCACGAGTTACGCGCCGACCAGATGGAGTGGGCAATGTTGGTTGACCAGACAAAACTCCACGCCCCTTTGATGTGTCGGGCAGACTCGAAAAGATTCAATTTAAACGCGTTATGGATATTTCTGCGGCGCAATTCGCGCGCAGCAAACCACCAGTACATGGTGCCGCCAACCAGATTTGAGGCGTACCAGGCTATAACAAACCCCGCAAAACCAAAGTCAAAATACCAGGCGATTACGCTCCCCGCTGCGCGCAGAAAAGGCTTCGTCGCCTGCTGTACAGCAATCAAATCGAAGCGATCTACCGCACGCAGAATGCCGGTCGGCGTGGAGGAAGCCATTGAAGGAATGAGCGTGCAATAGAGCGCCGCCAGCCAAAAACTTTGGTCATCCAGACCTAATGAGTGAGAAAGAAATGGCAGTAAGGCAATGCCGCCGACAATCGCCACCGCGCCGCTGACGATATCCAGCGAAAAGGAAAACGAGACGACATTGCGAAATTGTTGGGGATTATTGTTGGTTAAGGCTGGCGTTCCGTACTGCACTACCAACTGCCATGTCTGAAACTTAATAAAATCGCTGATCGACTTGGCATACGATTGCACAATCACCAGTACGCCAAACATCGCTGGCGTCATCCCTTTACCAGCGCACGAGAGCGCCAGTAAGCCCAGCAAGGCGCTCACGACATTGCTGGAGCCTAACCAGGCGCTATTGCGAATAATGGTGCGAAAGGCTCCATCTGCAAACCAATGTTTGATGTTAAAACCCGCCAATTCAGCCAGACCTTATCGTTGATAATGAAAAATAGCCCGCCAGCCTTAAGTTAAACTTCGGCGGTCAGAAACGATGGCAACCAGAGACACAGCTTTCTGCGCCTGTTCCAGCACGTCGTGGTAGGGCGCTCTGGAATCAATCTCAAGAATTTTTGTGCCGTTATAGCCAATCTTCGACATGACGCCGATTTTGTCCTGCAACTCGGCATAGTCGTGATCTGGCTTGCGGGAGATGGCAGTATCAATATCAATGCCCAGACGAATAATTAATTCAGGACGATATTGCGCCATTTGTTGATATAAGCGTCGCTCGCGCTGCGCCAGAAACATGTTGATTTTGCCGCTGGCACGTTCGACGCCAATCCCCGGTCCGTCATAATAAAAACCGGAAATTTCAGCCTGCGGAAAGCGATCGCTGACCACCAGAACGCCACTTTGCGCCAGCCGCTGAACCTTGCGCAGATTCGTCATTCTTCGCAGCGAGAAGCAATACATAATCAACGCCGCCCATAGCGCCGGAGATTTGGTTTTCATGCTTTGGGTTTTCGAGGATTTGGCCGCCAGACGCCGTTCCAGCCAGACGCCAACGAGCGGCAAGCGTTTAATTTTGTCGCCGTCTTCGCCGGATAGCAGCCCCAGATAACGACGCTCAGTTTGCCAGTGTTGTTGCAGCGATTTAACCAAATCGGTGGTCAGCGTAGATTTACCGGTGCCATCGCACCCAACCACCGCAATCAGCCCCGGAATATAGTTGGTCTGCGGTGCGGTTGTACTATTAACAGTTTGTGTTTGTAGTGCATCCATTCGTAAATCATCCCCTATCCATTTTGGTGATCAGGAAAGTGCGGCGTGAATCGCGCATAATGAGGCTTGCAGGATTTCATCAGCAGGTTGTCGCCCGTCCAGTTCCAGTATCTTTGCGCCATTGAACGTCAGTTGTGGCGTAACGGCGATTTTTTCCTGTAACGCCGCCAGTTGATGATCGGGTTTGCGGGAAAATGCCGTCTGTTCATCAATAGCAAGACGAATCAATAACACAGGCAAATAAGATGCCATCCACTGGTACAGTTTCAGTTCGCGTTGCCTTAACATTTTTATCCAGCCGTTACCGCCAGAGGTTTTTGCCAGTTGCGGACCATCAAAGCGAAAACCTGGCACTTCGACCTGTGGGTAACGGTCGGTAATCAACAGATAGCCCTGCTGGCTTTTACGCAACATTTTGCGAAACTTGTAGGCTCGCCAGCAGGAAAGCAAATAAATAACCAGTGCAGTAATATTGCCAGGCGGCGTTAACGGCTTTTCATGCACATGTGCCGCTTTATCCCGCAGATAACGCCCAAAAGGTGCACCAATAATGGGGAGCTGTGATATCCATTCGCCAATTCTCCCGGAAGACTGCCCGAGATAAATGTGTTCTGTTGGCATTTTTGTTGCCAGTTCATTCACCAGACTTGCTGTGAGAGTCGATTTACCTGAGCCATCACACCCCACAATGGCAATAACACGCACTGGCGTGGAATTAATTATTGACATATTACGTTGATTCACGAAAAACCCGGCAGCAAATAATGTATTGAATATTACGTGGTCCGTGCTCAGAATATCTGCTCAATCTTATTGTGACAATGGTTAATTGTGGTATTGACCTGAATTACACTTTCATAAAAACATATTAATCAAATAAATATTTTGGGTGGATATTTAAATTTAAGGATATATTCATGCAGTCAATAACCCCTCCATTAATTGCCGTTATTGGTAGCGATGGTTCAGGCAAGTCAACGGTGTGTGAACATCTTATTACCGTTGTCGAAAAATATGGTGCCGCCGAAAGAGTTCATCTTGGAAAACAGGCAGGGAATGTCGGACGCGCGGTGACAAAACTACCGTTGATGGGAAAATCCCTGCATAAAACCATTGAAAAAAATGAAGTGAAAACGGCAAAAAAATTACCGGGGCCGGTTCCGGCGCTGGTAATTACGGCGTTTGTTGCCCGTCGCTTACTGCGCTTTCGTCATATGCTCGCCTGTCGTCGTCGCGGGTTAATTGTTTTAACCGACCGTTTTCCGCAGAACCAAATTCCTGGCGCTTACGATGGTACGGTGTTTCCACCTAACGTTAAAGGTGGTCGTTTTGTCTCATGGCTGGCAAGCCAAGAACGTAAAGCGTTTCACTGGATGGCAAGTCATAAGCCTGATTTGGTTATCAAACTCAATGTTGACCTTGAAGTTGCCTGCGCGCGTAAACCCGACCATAAACGGGAATCGCTGGCAAGGAAGATTGCCATAACGCCACAGTTAACCTTTGGCAGTGCACAACTGGTTGATATCGATGCCAACCAGCCGCTGGAACAGGTACTGGTTGACGCAGAAAAAGCGATTACGGATTTTATGACAGCACGGGGTTATCACTAATCAGAGATGAAAATGCCCGATCGCCAGTACCGGGCATTTTCAGGAAGGTTAAATTAACTGCAATGCTATCCAGTACAAACTACCAGACAGAAAAATCGCCGCCGGTAAGGTAAACACCCACGCCATCAGGATGCTGGTTACCGTTTTACGCTGTAAGCCTCCACCATCCACGACCATCGTCCCTGCTACCGCCGAAGAAAGTACGTGTGTTGTGGAAACTGGCATCCCAATATAACTGGCAAGGCCAATAGATACCGCCGCCGTCATCTGCGCCGCCATGCCTTGCGCATACGTCATGCCACGCTTACCAATCTTCTCACCGATGGTCATCGCCACACGACGCCAGCCAATCATGGTGCCAATACCCAGCGCCAGTGCCACCGCCATAATGATCCACACCGGAGCGTATTCAATGGTACTTAACATATCGCTGCGCAGTTTTTTCAGCAGGTTCTGGTCTTCTTTACTGACGCCTGGCAGTTTCGCCAGCTTCGCGGAGGTATCAGAGATGCAAAGCATAATGCGGCGCAGCTGGCTGCGCTGAGTCACGTTTAACGGCTCATAGCTTTCCATATTGCCCGGCAACATCGTTTTAACGCGCGCGATGGCATCAAAGGTATTTGCCGGATGACAGTGAAACTCCGTCACTTGTGTGCCATCCGTCTGAGTCGCAGGCAGCGGGGGTTCCATCGTAATCAATTTCTGCGGCAATTCAGGATGCTGTTGCAGATAATGTTCAAAGTTAGTGACAGCATCGCGGGTACGGGTAATTTCATAGCCGGAAGCGTTCATATTGACGACGAAACCAGCAGGGGCAATCCCTACCAGCACCAGCATCACCAAGCCGATCCCTTTTTGTCCATCGTTCGCACCATGCGAAAACGCCACGCCCGCAGCGGAAACAATCAGTGCAATACGCGTCCAGAATGGCGGTTTACGTTTGCCTTTTTTCTTTTTGCGATCTTCAGGAATGCGGTGAATACGGTCACGCTTTTTCGTGCCGCTCCAGAAACGACGCAGCAGGAAAATCAGTCCTCCCGCAATCACCAGCCCCACAATTGGGGAGACAATCAGTGAGGAGAAAATCTTGGTCACTTCACGCAGATTTAAAGCGTCCATCACCGATGAGCCGGTTAACATCGCATTAGTTAAACCGATGCCGATAATCGCGCCAATTAAAGTATGCGAACTGGAGGCCGGTAAACCAAAAAACCACGTTCCCAGATTCCAGATAATCGCCGCCAGCAGCATGGAAAAGACCATCGCCAGACCGTGGGTTGACCCCATATTCAGCAGCAAATCGGTTGGCAACATATGGACGATGGCATAGGCGACGCTAAGTCCGCCAAGCAATACGCCAAAAAAGTTAAAAAATGCCGCCATCACCACAGCAAGTTGTGGTTGCATGGCTCGGGTATAAATAACGGTTGCCACCGCATTTGCCGTGTCATGAAAACCATTGATTGCTTCGTAGAACAACACAAATGCCAGAGCAAGTAATAACAAAAGCCCCGTATATATATCAAGGCCAACAAATAAATTTAGCATATATTAGATTACGCCATTTTGAATTTACGAACGGAGGCATTATCAGTGACTTTCACAGCGCGGGCAAAGTGAAATATCATTTTTAACGATAAAAAGAGTGTTATTTCTTGTGTATCAGACAATAAGCATTCATTCAAAATTATTAGATATAATTAATACACAGACATTTCGCCAGCCCATGTATTCATGCGTGAAATGAATAAATAATAAAATATATAAACATTAAATATTTTGATT
>NZ_PTRD01000055.1:0-420 GCF_002965005.1 Escherichia sp. MOD1-EC7011 | reverse complement strand
AAACGAGTTTGACTGCCAACACTGCACAGTTTCCCCCCCAAAAATGAAACATTTGGGGCCATTTTGACTCATAGAGGAAAGCATCGCACACGAACTTTTTCAGTTTATTTGTTGGCTTTATATTCTGGTATTAGTTTTATTTATAGATTTTTATATTGAATGAGGTGATTTTTGGAGAGAAGAATGAGGAAGTTGCTTCGAGACACAGAAACGTTATCTTTACGTCAAGCGGAGGTGATGTGAAATTAATTTACAAGAGAAATGGTTTACATATCAAACGGTTAGTTTGTTTTTGTCGTTTTTTGATATTTTTATGCTTGAGAAAAAACACGAAACTTTTTTATGATATGGACAGTTTGGCCCCAAATGTTTCATTTTTGGGGGGGAAACTGTGCAGTGTTGGCAGTCAAACTCGTTTCC
>NZ_PTRD01000054.1:0-260 GCF_002965005.1 Escherichia sp. MOD1-EC7011 | reverse complement strand
CGCAAAAAGGCCATCCTTACGGATGGCCTTTCGCTTTATCTGATGCCTGGCAGTTCCCTACTCTCGCATGGGGAGACCCCACACTACCATCGGCGCTACGGCGTTTCACTTCTGAGTTCGGCATGGGGTCAGGTGGGACCACCGCGCTACGGCCGCCAGGCAAATTCTGTTTCATCAACACGTCCTGTTCCGACATATCGATTTAATCTGTATCAGGCTGAAAATCTTCTCTCATCCGCCAAAACAGCTTCGGCGTTGTA
>NZ_PTRD01000053.1:0-259 GCF_002965005.1 Escherichia sp. MOD1-EC7011 | reverse complement strand
ATTTGATGCCTGGCAGTTCCCTACTCTCGCATGGGGAGACCCCACACTACCATCGGCGCTACGGCGTTTCACTTCTGAGTTCGGCATGGGGTCAGGTGGGACCACCGCGCTACGGCCGCCAGGCAAATTCTGTTTATCAACACGTCTTATTCCGACCTGTCGATTTAATCTGTATCAGGCTGAAAATCTTCTCTCAATCCGCCAAAACAGCTTCGGCGTTGTAAGGTTAAGCCTCACGGTTCATTAGTACCGGTTAGCT